>JAHRWI010000283.1 GCA_019090225.1 Porticoccaceae bacterium | reverse complement strand
TACATTGGGGTTGCTAATCGCTTCGGTAGTAACCTTGGCAACAAGGTTGTCAATTTTCGATTTTGTTTCAGAATTATCTGTGTAGCCTCCGTCAAGTAGAGTAAGTTTGTTTAACATGCGTCTCGCGGGATGTGAGTCAGACTCCAGGAATTCCGGATCTTGTAATGACAGTGAATAGAGTGGCCAATGCATATCATCAATATGAGTTTTTGCATCGTCGCTATATAGTAAATTGTTGCGAACTGATGCAAAAATTCGCTCGTATGAATCAGCTACATTCAGGTCTTCATAGGATAGCATCCTGGGATCGTCCGTTAACTCTGCCAAAGCACCCAGGAATTGCTGTCGCCTATTTTGCCCTGCATTAGAGTTTCGCGAATTAGGTAGTGCTGCTTCCGATTGAAGTGTTCTAAATGCGGCGATTTTTTCATCCGTTGACCAGGCTGGCAACGCTTCAGCGTTGGCCTTATTTAATACCGAAGGCATAGATTGTGAATGGGAATGCGCCACGACATTGTCTTGGTTAATCAAGGTGGCCAGGCTACGCATTGTCCGGACTACCGATGAAGCCCTGGCAGACGAAAACTGAGAGATGGTGTTAGTTTGGCCGCCTGTGCTTTGAGTGGCGGTATTTGTCACATTTTGTCCTGTCGTGCCAGGTGCCGGTAAGTTATCAGTTGAGTGGTACTGCCCTGAGGTCAAGTTGTTAGTGACCCGGGCCGGTTGAGCCTCGCTAATATCATGCTGTGGTGAAGCTGGCGTGTGTTGAGTAGTCCGTGTTTTAGAGGCAGGCTCTTCTCGCACCTTGTGCTTAGTTAATAAACTATTGATTGCCTCATATAAATCTGGAGCGGATGTCAATATTGCGGTTTCAAAACTAGCAAAAATTAGTTGCTTTACTTCGCGAGTAGTGTCGTTGATGTTGATAGCTTCAAGCGCTTTTTGGAAGGCGTTACAAATTTCTCCGGGGCCTATGGGGTTTTTAGAGGTACCTTTGGAAGCTTTAGCAATAAAACCGAACTTGTGGGTCAAAGTATTGACGATGGCATTGCACTGTTTTTCGAGTTTGGCCGCAACCGTGGCCAGGCTTAGCCAATCTTCAAATTCATCTTTGTCAACAAGCGTAATTTCTTCACTATCTGATCTTATTTCCGAATCGGAACGTTGTGTATTATTTGATTCGGATGCTGAAATGTTGTGCATCAAAATGTCGCAAAAAATGTTTTTTACTGAATCCGTCTTATTTTCCAGCAGCTTGATTACTTCGAAATAGCTTTCTTCGGCCGTATTGCTGTGTGCGTGAGATGCATATTCGAAGAGCGCATCTCTAGCATGGTGAAAAAATGGTTCGAGAAGCTCAGGCAGACGAGCTTGAAGTATCGTTATAAATTCGGTGTTAAAAGCGTCTAGATTGAACTTGGCTGAATTTTTGGTTACAGAAAGCAGTTTGTCCGAGTCGGATGCAGCGCTTTTAAAACCCGTTAATTTTGTTGCCTGCAGTAAGGCATTACACGCCGATAGGTGATCCTTGGCAAAGGCGATACCGGCGCTATTTTCATTTCTCCGAACCACGTTTGCCTCAATAAGAAAACTATTGTCACCCTTGGGATTAGGCGTCCTAAATTGAAGTCTAATTTCTGTGCCAAGAACTAGCGCCTGACTGGCCTGCTCTGTCTGAAACTGGACAAGAAGCCCCCCTTCACAAAAGTTCAGAATAGTGCATTTAATCGAATCGCTTACTGTGCTGTGTATGACAGCATCTAAGCGAATCTCATGTCGCACATATTGGCGTCGACCTGTTTGGCTATTAGTTGGCATCATTGCTGTAATAACATTTGGTATCGTTTGTAACCCATTGATTTAAATTAGCTTAGTGAAATAATTTTTTAATTGCAAGTCGATGGTCACATACTGAGGTTAATTTTGCGAAGTCGAGGTTAATTGGCTAGTTTATTGAGGCTTAACGACGAAAACCCAAGGTAGGGTCTCAATTACGATGATTTTCCCAGTTTGTTTCGTCTGGGGAGTATGTCTTTTGTTACATGTAACGAAATTTTTGGGGAGATTTTTATGAAAGCAGCCGTACTAAGAGCCTATAACGAACCCTTATCCATTGAAGAGGTTTCCGTTAGCAAACCAAAGGGCCGCGAAGTGTTGGTGCGGACCGCTGCCAGCGGGGTTTGCCACAGTGACCTTCATGTGATTGATGGCTTATTGCCGATGGGCGTGCCGACTATTTTGGGCCACGAGCTAGCGGGTATCGTCGAACAGGTTGGGCCGGATGTCACCGAATATAAATCGAGCGATCATGTCATTGGCTGTCCCTCGGCATTTTGTAGCCACTGCGAGTTTTGTATGGGTGGGCGCGGCTATCTTTGCAGCGAGCAGGCGGAGCTGGCCAGGCGAAAAGATGAAGAGCCGCGACTCGCTGCCGAGGATAGTGCTTATATTCGCCAGTTTTCCAACCTGTAGTCCTTTGCCGAGCAGATGCTAATCCACGCCAATGGCCTGGTTAAAATCCGCGATGATATGCTCCTTGATGGTGCTGCCCTGATTGGCTGTGGCGTAACCACCGGATTGGGTGCGGCGATCAATACTGTTCAGGTCGCCCCGGGTGACACGGTCTCGGTGATTGGCTGCGGCGGTGTTGGGCTGTCGATTATTCAGGGTTGTCGCATTGCTGGGGCAAGCAGAATCATCGCGGTGGATACTGTGCCCTGGAAGCTGGAGTTAGCCACCAAGCTCGGTGCTACGGATATCATGAATGGCAAAGATGTTGATGCCGTCGAAGCGGTGCAGGAAATGACTTCCGGTGGTGTAGATTATGGCTTCGAAGCCATTGGCGTTAAGCAAACTGTTGAACAGGCTTACGGGATGGTCAAGCGCGGTGGTGCGGCCGTGATCGTCGGCGTGGTACCAGCGGGCACAATGATTGAATTCCCCGGCCTCGATCTGGTGATTTCACAGAAGCGCGTGTTGGGTTCGATCATGGGTTCGAATCGTTTTCGTATCGATATGCCCCGTTATGTCGAGTTCTACATGAGCGGTCGCCTCAAGCTGGACGAGATGATCAGCGAGCGCTTTAAGCTCGATCAAATCAACGACGTTATTCAAAAACTGCGCGACGGTAAAGTTGCCCGGGGCGTGATTAATTTTGAGCTGTAAGCAAATCATCAATATGTAGAGAGTCAACAAGCAGGTCGTTAACCAGGCGGTTTGCAATTAAGTCCAGATAGTTAGGCCGGTCGCGCGTGTTTCCTTCACATCAACCTGGCTAATTTAATATTTCTTCAGGGCAATCTAGTGTGGTGTATTAAACAGATTAATGATGTGTAATTGGCACTTCTCATCAAAGAAGATCAAGCACCATGCCTGCTCAAGTAAAGATTTCATTATCCGCAGAAGCTAAAAATCGGCTAGAGAAAAATATAAAGAGCCGTAAGACGCCGGTTCGTCTGCTCGAACGATTGAGAATAATTTTACTCGCAGCCGAAGGTATTCCCAACTACAAAATTGCCGAAAGGCTCGATATTGACGTCAATGGTGCGTTGACAGCATCCAGAGCGAGGCCTGGTAGGCCCTTTTGTGTTTTTAGGCATTGCAGAGAAAATAGGTATGCTACCTGAAATCGGTAAATGGGTGCTTGAAAAAGCGCTTCACGACTTACGGCGCTGGAAAAGTCAGGGCCACGAATCATCATTTGCAGCAGTGAACATTTCAGGTGTTGAATTTGCCCAGGAAGATTTTGTGCAATATATTATTAATATGGTTGATGACTACGGGATGAAGCCTGCTGATATTGAACTGGAAGTGACTGAAACAGAAGTCATTGCGGATATGGATAACGGAATTCGTAAGCTTGGTGAGCTGCGTGACGCCGGTTTTAAAATATCTCTTGATGACTTT
>JAHRWI010000282.1 GCA_019090225.1 Porticoccaceae bacterium | reverse complement strand
TGTGTCCAGGCGGTGAGGGCTGGATCTTTATCGGCGAGGATCCGCGCTTTCACCTCCGGGTCACGCAAAGCTGCTAGGCGCTCCGCTTGAGACAGCTTTTTAAGTTCAATAAAGCTGGGGAAACGCGCAAAGGGGTTTTCGCTTTCAAAGCTAAACAACATCCCCACCGGGCGACAGGAGACCTGGGGGATTAAGGTCGCACCGGCTTCGTTCGCCTCTTCAGCCAGACGGAATGATTCCCGCCACAGATTGGGATCTTTGCCGACCTGCGCCATCAAATAGGTAATGGGACACCCTGCCTGGGACGATAATTTTCGCATCAAAGCCATTTCTGTTTTCAGGGCCACTGGATCACCAGATTCCACCC
Source organism: Porticoccaceae bacterium (assembly GCA_019090225.1). Taxonomy (GTDB): domain Bacteria; phylum Pseudomonadota; class Gammaproteobacteria; order Pseudomonadales; family Porticoccaceae; genus HB2-32-21. Next base: position 3,677 of record JAHRWI010000282.1, on the reverse strand, counting down.
CCGCAGCAATAAACTCCAGCAAACCACGACCATAGCCACCCACCGCCTGGGCAATGGCCATCAGCTCAGATTCTTTAGCGAAGGTGCCAGGAATAGGATCACCATCCGGCGTTAAATGAATCGCCGTGCGGGAGGTTGAAAAGCCCAGTGCACCAGCCTCCATAGCTTCTCCGACAATGTTCGCCATCTGTTGAATCTCATCTTCACTGGGGTCAACATCCTGAGCACCACGGTCGCCCATAACAAAGGTGCGCAGAGCGCAGTGGCCCACATAAGCACCAACGTCGATGGCCCTGGGCATACGATCCAGAGCGTCGAGATATTCGGGAAAGCTGATCCAATCCCAGTTAATCCCGGCCTTTAAAGCATCTGCGGAAATATCTTCCACGGACTCCATCAGATCAATCATCCAGTCGCGATGATGCGCCGCCACCGGGGCAAAACCAACGCCACAATTACCCATCACAGCAGTGGTTACGCCATGCCAGCAGGACGGTGACAACAAGGGATCCCAGGTCGCCTGGCCATCATAATGGGTATGGATGTCAACCCAGCCCGGCGTCACTAACAGACCGTTCGCGTCCATGACCTCTTTTGCGTCGCCAGACACTGCTCCCACAGCGGTAATTTTACCGTCGTCAATGGCGATATCGCCGATAAACTTTTCAGCGCCGGTGCCATCAACAATGGTGCCGCCCCGAATAATTAGATCATACATAGTGAATTCCTCTTAGTGGCACATTACAACAGGGGGCAGTTAAACGGCCTGTATCGGTGTAATGCCAAATTGCGCGGCGGCGTTACCACCCAGCATCCTGGCGATGACATCTTCCTCAATACCTGCGCCGCTCAATAACTCGATAGCTTCCCAGGCACTGGTGGTATCCTGTTGCGGATAGTTAGACCCCCAGACAATTTTCTCCACATAATCACCCGATAGTTGCTGAACCATTCTTTCCTGAGCATCAAAACCCAACATCACCTCACCCTCCTCCCACATTTCCTCGGGATCCGTGCGCACCGGGTAGGCATGCAGTAGAGGAAAAGTCAGCGCTGAGGCTTCCATTTTCTCAAGAATCTCTTCCATCCACGAGGCCTTGCCGTGAGCCATAACGACCTTCATTTTGGGGTAACGCTGCATCACCGTAAAACCAATCAGCGCCGCGCCGACAAACATGTGGTTATCGAGCCAGGGGGAAATAACCTGAGACATGGGATGGCCTAACTCGCCCGCAGCCAAAAAGCCCAGGTTGCCACCATTGCCGCCACCGGCATCCGGGCCACCGCCGGCTTCAGCCAATAGCGTCGCCTTGGTCAATCGAGTTCTCATCTTCTCCATAAACTGACCATGAGAGGTCCATTCCGGGTTCCACCAACCATTGGCTGGGTGCACAGCTGCGGTAATTTCAAGCTCTTCCAGTGCTGCCCACAATGGATCGTAATAGGGATGGGTAAAATAGCGATCTTCAATAAACATTGGGCGAACAAACGCGCCCTTAAAGCAGGGTATCGGCTTAATGCGTTCCAGCTCTTCACGGGCAAAGTCGAGATTTTGTAGAGGGATCATGGCAACGGCAAATAACCGTTCCGGTGCCGCCGCACAAAAATCCGCTATCCAGTCGTTGTAGGCCCGGGCCAGGGCGTAAGCCACATCCGGGTCTTCGATAAGATGGAAACCTTCCGCAAACCAGGTCGGGTACAAAACGGTTTGATCTACGCCCATGGTGTCCATATCCATGAGACGGGCCTGAGGGTCGGATGCACCCTGAGTTTTATCGTGGCGCACATCGGGGTCGAGATCCCCGACGTCTTCCCAGCTCATACCTGGCTGCCAAATAGCGTGGCGAGGAATATTGGTATTCATGGTGTCGCGAAAGATTTTGCCATTTACTTTGAGGTAGGAGTTACTCTTACCCTCTTCCCGCCACAGGGCAAATTTACCCAGAGTGCGATATTCAGGATCGAGATACTTTGTCCAGATATCCTGCGTTTCAACAATGTGTGAATCGCTATCTAGCACTGAAAATGATTTTTGTTTTCCGTTAGCTGCCTGGCCGTTGCTTGAGGACATTATTCTGCGCCTCCGGCGACCATCTTCGCAGCCCTTTGGGGAGGCGAAGAAGCACGTGATTTCGAGGCACTGACTTTGCTTTCATTAAGTGCCTTTGCATAAGGAGAAATACCGGCTTCAGGGGTCATGGCATAGTCAATTTCTTCCTGAGTCGGCCACCAGTCAGGGCGTTCGATCTCGGTTTGTCGATCACGGATAAAGGTTTTTGGCTCGGGAATATTGTAGGCACGACGGGCATTACCACCCAAAAATTTGGACTGGCGTTCCTCAGACAAATTCGCGCCCTCCATGGTTTCCATCGCACGCCAGACATCATCGCCGTCGTGGTGATAAACATCGGAGGACCAGACCAGAATATCTTCGTAATAATCAGGCATCCGCGAAGGTGGCGCTTCATCACCTTCAAAACCCGTCACGCAATGCTCGAAGAAAGTATCGCTGGGTAATTGTTTCAGCGGCCGCATGGTGCGCTCATTTCTGTACAGTTTGTAATACTTGTCACACTCGTCCAGCACAAAACTCAACCAGGTGGATGAAGCCTCAAACACCGCCGCATTCAGTTTCGGGAAACGCTCAAATAGGCCAGAGAACAGAGCCGACACCACCCAGAGGGAGGCCTCGGACTGAAAGTTTTGCACATTGGTCAGGAAGCCGTGGGGAATACCCGCAGACACAACCGTCTTATTAATTAACTCCGAAGCTGAGTGTTGCTCTGTATAGCCGGGCGGCTTGAGGGAACCCAGGGCAGGAAATGGATGCATACCGTATACCACGCCGGTTTCCTGCATCGCTCGCCACAGGGGGTCGAATTTAGGCTGCAAGGGATAGTTGCCCATGGCATCAATAGGTCTCACTAAACCAACCCGACAGCCCATATCAGCCACTCGATAGAGTTCTCTCACGGCCAGTCTAGTATCCTGTAAAGGCAGTAGCGCGGCAAAAAATATCCGCTCTGGATCTTCCTGGCAATAATCCCAAGCCCAATCGTTATAGGCCTTGCACAAAGCCGCCGCACCTCGGCCATCCTGTATCCACGGATAGGTGTCGATGTCCGATGGAATAATCATCACCTGATCAATACCCTGGGTGTTCATATCCTTGATCCGGGCTTTCGGCTCGTAAGCGCCCATATGATCGACATAAGCGGACTGCTCTTTGGTAAGCGCCGTCTCTTTGCGCAAATTACGCACATTTAAGGCCCGCTGAATGGGATGCTTCATACCCGGCCCGGCCACCGAAATAAGGTTCATAGCGCCCGCAGCGCCTGCCCCCTCGTTTGACCTGATCCCGGCACCGACAACGCCGTTAACAGACAGTTGACTGGTCTCTGAATCAAGCCACATCGCCTGCTTCAAAGAATCAAGTTCATCTTTACTCAGATTTTCTTTCGCTAGCTCCCAGATACGCGCTGGCTCGGCGACGTGGGCGTCGCAGTCGAAACTAGGAAAGTTCTTGCTCATGGGTGGAAACTTTTGAGTAGGCATTCTAACCTCCAGTTTTTTAAGAATTCGTGTGTCAGTTACACTTCTAGAGCCATCAGCTTCTCTAAATAAAAGCCAATATCGATTGGCGAAGCCATAGTGGCAAAAGCAGTCTAAATATGCGC
>JAHRWI010000281.1 GCA_019090225.1 Porticoccaceae bacterium | reverse complement strand
CGTTAAACGAGTGGGCCCACTTCCGAAGTGAGTATCAGGTGCTTTATAACTCAACAATGGCGGTTTGTTTTTTGGCGACGCTCCCAATTGCAAACGAATTCCCTGGGTACTGCCCAACACGTTCCTTATTACCACGAAGCGGGATCTATCAGCTGGCCGGATAACGAGACGAGAATCTGAAACATGCTGCCCGGAAATGGCGTAAAACAATCCAGGACTCTCCGACGCCTGCAGAGCCACCGACTCATAGAGGGAAGCGCTAAGGCCGCTTACATCAAGCCAATGAGACACGGGTACTAATACCGCCATTTCTTCACCGGGCAATAGCTTTAACCAGGTGCCGCCCTCAAGCTGTCCCGCTGCTAGATTCAGCTCCTCGCTGAGATAAGACAACCCTTTACCATCTAAATAAACATCCTCCTGAGCAATAGGACGCCAGATCACATCTTGCGCTTCCACAGGTCTAGCCCAGGTGTATACCTGAGGGCAGACAACGAGCAGTAGAAAGACCAATACTGGCCGGACTATAAACATTGTTGCATTTCCTCAAGCCATGCTGGATCGCCATGTTGTTGTCGGGTTTTTTCGGATAATTCTAAATGCAAAAAATGACCAACACCCTGTCGATTAAATCGTTTTCCGATAGTATTAGTCGTCGCCCCAAGCTCGAATACATCGAGGCCAAAGACTCTCGTCACCAGCTTCAACTGTCGCCGCAAACAAGCCTGTATAGCCAGTAATTTCTGATCCGGGAAAAGGCTACCGTTACTGATAATTATATCGGCGAAGCGTCCCGCTTTGGTTTTTCGTTTTGCACTGCTGAAACCATGAATTTGAATCACCCTGCCCTGAGGATAACGCTCGATATAGGCCGCGGCAAAGGCTGAAAAAATACTCCGTTCTTGATGCGCCAAATCGCTTTGCTCAGCACTATACCGCTGCACGGTATTTTCTATATAAACGATGAAACCCTCATCGGCAAACAGTGCTCGGCCTATATCACCCGTGTGGCGATCGTAAAATTGATGGGGAGCCTGCAGCATAAGCGGCGCGTCAGTCGAGATAGGACGTTTTCTGATCGTCGCTTTCCCGAGGCCGAACTTGGTCACCTGATCAGCCTCCAGGTAGATATAATTATCATCTTCCGTGAGCGCCATACCCATAGCCTGCCAATCTTTCACAGCTGGCGAAGACTGCCCGCCTAATAATTCATAAAAAGATTTTTGCAGCTGAGCAAACTCGCTCGCAGACACCATCGACACAAGACGTTTATCCGCAAAACACAAGGGCGAGCACAAACCAAGCACTAACATTATATGCATATATTTCAGAACGGCACTCTTAATCATGCTCGCCACCTTCGTCGGCTTTATAGACTGTAACTTTAGCGGCAGCACCAATGCTGACCTGATTTAAAGCAACATAACCCTCACCTTCTTCCAGGGTCACGGTGATTTCGTAGTCTTGCTGTGGAAGATCAGAGTAAAGGCCGAATGACATTTGGTGCTCACCACCCACCTGACGATCACTCTTCAAAACATAGCCAGGCGCCCCATTAAGGGCGCTGAGTTGCCACCGATGTCGCCTCCGCGTGAAGGCTGAATAGGCTCCTACCTCAGGGGCATCGTTAATCTTGACCGATAGTCTCGCAGGTTTATCTTTAAGCGAAAAATAACGTAGAACCAGGCTGGTTTTTTCGCTGGTTTTACTGACCAAAAAGCTGACCGACTGATTCTCCGTGATACCGGTAGCCCTACGTAAACGATAGGCCTCTTCTCCCCCAGCAACCTGGTGATTCATATACCAGCGATCATCATTATCTAAAAAGTTAACGACATTGCTACCATCGACAATACCGTCAAGCTCGATCAGGTCCCATCTCCCCACCATCCAATATTCTTGATCCCGTTGATCGTTAATCGATAAACGCACTGGGCTCGGCTGCTCAGATGACCTCAAAAAAAACAACCTCGTGCGCTTAGCTTTATTTTGATCCGATGCCTGGGTAAAAGCTTTCCCTGAACTAACCGGACTGTAGATATAGGCAAGATTCGGGCTAAGCACTTGCTGCTTACTAACGAATGGCACCATCAAATCGCGCCATAAGTGATTGGCGGACACCACCCTGGTGCCCTGATTATGGAAATCGCCACTCAAAATTTCAGGAGCAATCGTGACCGGAGTGTGGAATCGTCGCAACAAAAACTTCCTCTGCGAACGCTCCAATCCGCGCCAATCCCCAGGTTTTTGGTTATACCAGGGTGCCACAGCCTCTGCGTCATCGAACCAGCTTCGTTTGTGCCGGGGCAATTGCTTAAAATATTTGATATTAAGTGGGCTTATTGATAGTCGCGTCAGGATCGGTGCGTCCGACGTGACCTGAATAGTTTTCACCTCAGGCGGGAGCATAAAATAAGTCGGCACACTGCGATACAGTACGCTGACCTGTTGGCCGGTCGGTAATTGTCGATAAGGATCCGGCACATTCGATGTTTTCAGGAAGCCCATTCGCACAACTTTCCCGGCCTTATCAAGCCACCAATATTGTGCCTTGACCTCAGCGCCACTAGAGCCGTGATTTGCGGAGGTAAATTTACGCACGTCGAGAGATGCCGGAGTCATCGTTTGATCATCGGATTGAATAGAAAAATCGATGCCCTGATCCTTGTCTACCAAATACGCTGTGTACATATGTCGATCATCTGGCAGCACATCTACATCGTCACTTATGGCCAACACGCTAACGGGGATAGTGCTACGAATCTCGACCAGGCCGCGCTCAAATTCACGAACAAACGAAACCTCTGACTGGTCAAAATCAAGAGTCTCATTCCGTGTCGCGCCATTATGAGGTGGGTGCCACAGGATGCTGATCTGATAACTCTTATTTGGGAGAAAATCGTGACTTAACTTAAATTTTACCTGCCCAGGCTTATGCACCGGAAAGGTAACCGCTTTATCGTTGTCTGCAAGGTTATCAACTACATTATTCCTTAGCGGGTTGAGTTCTAGTCCATTTTTAAGGGACAAACGATAAAGGCTTAGACGTTTAAAATCTGCCCCTAAAGTCCCTCCAGGCGCGATGGGAGCCCAACGATATTCCGCTAATACTTTTTTTTCATCCTGATGGATGAATTCAGGGGGCAGCGCATTCCATTTAGCTTTGTTGTTTTTCTGTTGCTCAGAATAGCGAGCCCACACCACATCGGGTGCTAACTTTGAATTAGTCAACGATTTTTTATAAACGCTAATACCAATATCATTAATCAGCTCAGATTTATCAAGCAATGTGATACGGATTAACTCTGCCCTCTTAAACTCGCTGGCAGTAAAATAAATACTCTGGATTTTCCCCACCAAATAATTTCGTGTGTTAAAAAATCGCAGGGGTACAGTCTGGCTGTCTAGCACAATAGTTTGCTCTGGTTCAGTCAGGTAACTATGTGTGTGTGAACTAAGTACATCACCAGCTTTATTCACGAATTCATATAACAACGAGTAGGTATACTCTCGTGCCGCAGACTCATTTTCGATAATTCGAGCAGCACTCGACAATCTAATTTTCTTTGGGGCCTGACTTAATTTAAATTCAAGTGGCTTTCCTTCTGTCACCAGGTACACTTTAGAAACGGTAGTTTCGACATCTTCAGGCAAAGCATAGGGGATAGTGGAAAAATTCTTAGATTGTAATAAATAGATATTACCGAGCCAGATACCAAGACCCAGCACAACAGCAAAGAGCAATATTCGACCGACAAGCCTCACTGCACACTCGCTGTCAGTATACGTACACGATTTCCAATAAACCTGCGAATCTCTACTCCTTCGCCATAGGACACGGTATCTTTCGTCAATGCGTTAGGGTTAATAAGTGCCTGCCATTTCCCCAATGAATCGATCAGCAATAAAAACTCCTGACCAGAGTCAATATCAAGCAATAATTTAAGCCGCTGTTGCGGGTAATATTGGTTCAACTGGTCTAGCTGTAAAATACTTTGTTGGTCGCTATAGCTAGTGATTAGTTCAAGAGTTCGTTCACTAAGCGGCAATTCTGATTGAGCTTGTGTGGGCAGCCAGTTTTTAACATCTACTTTGAGAACATCTACACCCAGCCCCTTTGCCTGCTCCTGAGTGGCGCTGCCATGAAGCTTGTATTTGTAAAGATATTGCAGCCGAGGGTTGAGCCAAATTGAAGCCAGCAACTGACTGTCGTTGAGATCACTGTACAGAGCCTGCTGGTGATTCCCCGCATTATAAGAGGCAGCTTGTCGGTGACCATCAAAGAGACTGATACTCAAGCCTGAATCGATCAAAGCACGATATAATTCCCCAGCAGCAGGCACGTGAGCGGGAACACCAAGGGCTTGCGAAAAACTCAGTTGAATATCTTCCTGGGGGTTAGATTTACCTATTTCTGTAGTAAATCCATGAATCTGAACCGGCAATAGCTCCTTGTAATCGGCAGCTCGCACCAAAGCCTGGTGACTTAACTGAAAAATTGTGTGGCTATTCCCCACCCTGGACATATTGGCCAAACCCGACTCATTGGCGTAGGGGTGACTTCCGGCTAGCAGTAAATACCTCGCGTTAAGCTGCATAAACCAGCTAGTCCCGAATTCAAATGTACTCAATTCAAATAATGGATGGGGGATTTCAACTAGGTAGGCACTGCTCTGCCCCAGACGGATAACAAGCGTCCCCCAGTATTTCACTTCACCGCCGCCAGGCTCTCGTAAAATCAGATATTCATGGCCTTCAGCTGCCTCGACAAATCGACTCAAACGGTAGTTGTAGGCAGAAACGGTTGAATCCAGTCGAGATAGCTCCTCCAGATTATCTTGCGTCCATCCGGTTTTTTCGTGGGCCGATACCAGTCCCAAAAGTGGCTCAAGAACCTCCTCATCCCAAAACAGTAGCACGCCAAGATTAGGCACCTCATAGGCCTCGCTTCCACGCCTGGCTACGGCTGACTTAGTTTCCAAAACCGTGGCTTGCAATAAGCCCTGGATAGTTTCATGTTCTTGCTTTATCTCTATGGAGTTGTAAGGAACAATGTTAGCGATCAGTGACCGTATTGCTCGACGTGTCAGCAGCAGTTCAGCAAACCCAGACATCACTGTATCCCGTTGAATATTCTCAAACGGTGGTGTCGAGAATCGAATATCTAACTGGCCTAACCATTGATTAAGCATAGGTAGTGGTAAGTCCTGAGGCAGACGCTTCTTGGTCCAAAGGATATTCTGGGTGTCAGCCTCATCACCCGAGGAACCCTCCGGCTGTGCAATGCGACGGCGGAACTCTTTGTTATAGCCCCTCACCTGCAATACTTCGTTAGCAGAAATATGCCGATGAAACGTTTGAAACAAGGTGGCCGGATATCTAGATACATCACTAACGCCCCGATCAGAGCGTTTCCGTTTAGACGTAGAGATGGCAATTGCTCGAGCCTGCACGTGCTCAAATATTTTTAGGCCTACAATGTCAGTGTACTTTTCACTTAAACCATCTGGAACATGGATGACCAAATCGCTTTTTTGCTCTAGATTTACGATATAAAGTCCCCAACCTCGCTGAGCCTGTTTATCAGCTAAAACGAGATATTGGTCTTCTACCAGGATAAATCGGAAATCTATCCGATCCAGCAACGCGGATACCGGCCTTAGCAAATAATCCTGTCGATCCCTTGCATAGCGATCTACAGCAACTAAAGCCTCACCGAAAATACGTAACTCGCTATCTACGGGCTCGTCATACTCGACTGTCGATGATTCAAATAAAGCTGGTCTGGTGGCGGTATAATATTTCTGCAGTGACTGGAAAGAGTGACCGTCAGGAACAGTCGTCACAACAGACTCCTGGAAGCTCTTGCTATGAGGACCCAAGGTGAATAGAAAACCAATCACACTGGCGATACAGATTGCAACGAATGAAGTTTGCAGCGTTGCGCGAGTCATTCGCACGGCTATATTCTTTTGATACATCTTCATTGCTAACAAGGTACTAATCAAATACCCAAAGCCGTAGAAATCTGTAATTTTTACCGTAGGGAAAAATTTTACTAAAACAAAGCCGAGGGCAATCTTGTAAAGAAAGCCGATATTGAAGAAAAGCAGCAACAGGCGACTGCCTTCAAAGCTCATATTTTTAAACATCGGCAAGCGGAAAAAGAGATGCCCCCCTGCCAGAATAATTGCAGTTTCCACGAACGTGAAAATTAACTTTTCCGGCTGATACCATTGCAGCGCCAGTAAAGAAGGTATTAATATGCCATTAAAATCCCAACCATAAAAAAGGTTCATTCGCGACGCAATAAAAGCTGTTATGACCAGTATGATATAAGCTTTAGGACTTGCTAATAAAGATTTAGCCAGGTTTTCATACATATAACCTATTTCGGAAACATTAAAATTTGTAAACGGGCTCAGTATAAAATTGACAATTAGATAAGTGATAAAGATGTATAGAAGAAGTATTT
>JAHRWI010000002.1 GCA_019090225.1 Porticoccaceae bacterium | reverse complement strand
GGCTGAAGATTTGGATGAAGCCTTCGACAAAATTGAAACTATCGGAATAGAACACGCCGAACCATATGAAGGTGGTCCCGATCATATTCCTGTTCAGTGGGAATACCTAGGGGTTACTGAAGTGTTTCCGATATACGAAGAACTGGAAGACGGGGCGGAGATTATGTTTACATCTCGCAACCCAAGGAAGCTAAAGAACCTTAGGGGTGCAGTGCGGGAAAAAGGGGGGTTTCAGCAGTGAGTCGCCACCTAACAAGTGGGTCAATTTGACTCCAAAAACCTGCGGCTTTTTCCGCAAATTACCCAAGCGTTATAAGTTTTGTACATAATCCGGTTCTGGAGTCGCCCCTATTTGGCCCTTTGATACTTTGATTGCTATGTGTTGTGTCGGGAGCTTACACAAATGGTCGATGCTGTTTCAGCCTGTGTCAGGGCTATTTATATTACGCCAGTAGCAACCCGCCTACCTGAGTCGGTGGCTATGGCAATGGCAATCCGAGATGTCGGCCTGGAGGGCGATCGGTATGCCAGCGGTGAAGGCACCTGGTCGCACTGGCCCGGCGGTGGACGCCAGGTCACCTTGGTTGAATCGGAAGTGGTGGCCGCGCTGGAGCAATCTCTAGGCATTAGCGCCGCGCAAACCCGGCGCAATATTGTCACTTGTGGGCTCAAACTCAATGATCTCGTCGGTCTGGATTTCACAATTGGCGAAGTGCTGATGCGAGGCGTGCGCCTGTGCGAACCCTGTACTCACCTTGAAAAACTGACAGTTAGAGGTGCAGCGCTAGCCCTGGATAATTGCGGCGGTTTACGGGCCGATATTCTCCGGGGCGGCATTATTCGCCTCGGAGATAAGATAGCAGTAAAAACCGCTAGTTAATCTGGGTGGCTGGTATCCAGCCAGTTTTTGAGGTGTCGCCCAGCCTGATCGACCAGACGTTGTCGGGCATCCTTCGCACCCCAGGCACAATGCGGCGTGATAATTAAATTCGGTATCGCACCACTCAGCAGAATGTGGTCTGGTGGTGGCGGCTCCTGACTGAGTACATCGAGGGCGGCACCGGCAATATCACCATTTGTTAATGCGTTTGCCAGTGCCTGTTCATCGACGATACTACCCCGTGCGCAGTTGATCAGCAGGGCATCGGTTTTCATAAGTTCCAGTTCGCGGCTACCAATAAGATGATGGGTGTTATCGGCCAGTGGACAATGGAGGCTGACAATATCGGCCTGTTGCAGGAATTGCTCTAGGGGCACGCGAGATATGTCACTAGCTGGCGATGGTCTGCCCGGTAGATCGGCAACGATAATGTTCATGCCAAAGGCTTTAGCGATGGCCGCCACTGCCCGACCGAGTATGCCGTAGCCAATGATACCCAGTGTCAGACCGCTTAATTCCCGCACCGGATAATCCAGCAAACAAAAATATTCACTGTCGGACCAGCGACCGTCGAGACTGGCTTGAGCATAGTTACTCAACTGTGTAGTCAAGGCCAAAATAAGTGCGAAGGTGTGTTGTGCCACCGAGGCTGTGCCGTAGTCGGTGATGTTGGTGGTGGTGATATTGCGTCTTTGAGCCGCATCGAGATCGACGGCATTAGTGCCGGTGGCCAATATGCCAATATATTGTAGATGTGCTGCGGCGTCGATTTCAGGTGCTCTGACGAGGGCTTTATTGGTGAGTACAATGTCGGCCTGGCTAATCCGTTCGAGCACTGTTTCGGGCATCGATGCAGAATAAACTTGCCAGCTAATATTGGCGATGTTCAATATTGAGCTGAGATCCAGGTCCGCTGGATGCAAAGAGTCGGCATCGAGTATCACGCCTTTGAGTTGGCTCATGTTGCTTGTTCCTGATGATATTGGCTGATGATGTTGAAAGAATTTCGAGCGGACCGGTGGATAGCGACTACGTGATAGCCATTAATCCATCTTATCGCCGTAAACCGCTATATTAACGCTTACACAGATTCAGGTGGACTAAGGCAGAGAGGTTTTTATGAGTGAGAATTCCGGAGCACACCCGCCGATGCAAGCTAAACCACGGCTTGAAATACATTATTGCCTGGCCTGCCATTGGCTGCCCCGCTCGGCCTGGATGGCCCAGGAGTTGCTCCATACTTTTGGTGATGATCTGGGGGAAGTAGCGCTCTTGCCGGCCAGCGAGAGTGGCAGGTTTGAAATTCGCCTGGAGCAACAGTCGATTTGGGAGCGTAAGCGAGACGGGGGTTTCCCAGATATTAAAACCCTCAAGCAGCGAGTTCGCGATGCAGTGGCACCGGGCCGTGGTCTGGGTCATTTAGATAAATAGCCTATGTAAACCAGCCGCTCATCCAGGCAGGTAGCGTGAACGTTTCTTTGGCATAATACTGCGCGATTCTCAATCGCGGTTTTTAACAAAAAATTAACAATAAGGACTCACTATGACTGGTCGAGTGATCAGGGTTTACGATCGTATTGTTTTGCAACATCCAGCTATGGTCATGGCGGCTGTTGTGCTAGTGGCTATCGTACTTTCGTTTGGTTTGCCCAACTTTAAGTTAGACGCATCTGCCGATTCATTAACGCTGGAAAATGATGATGATCTCGATTATTTCCGTGAAGTTAATGAGCGTTATGGCAGCGGTGATTTCCTGGTAGTTACCTTTAGCCCCCTTGATGACGCCGATCTCTTTGCTGACGAAACCATTGCTACTATTAATGAGTTAACCGAGGATCTGAAGCAAATCGACGATGTGGTTAACGTGCTTTCCATCGTCAACGTACCTTTGTTATACAGCCCCAGAATCACCGTCAGTCAGCTTAAGGACGAGCCTCGCACATTATTAACGCCCGGTGTTGATCGAGCCATGGTCAAACAGGAGTTTTTAAATAGCCCTGTATTCCGCAACTTGATCCTCAGTCAGGATGGGCAGACCACTGCGCTACTGGCGTCCATTGCTGTTGATCAGAAGTATATTGATCTTGTGCGTGGTCGCGATGCCCTGCGTTATAAACGCAAAATGGAGGGACTCAGCACAGATGAAAGCCTTGAGCTGGATCGTATTAGTAAGGAGTTTCTCGATTATCGGACAGCGCGCGCGGCAGTGGAAAAAAATCGTGTAGCAGCTGTGCGAGAGTTGATGGATGGTTATCGTGACCGGGCGCAAATTTTTCTTGGCGGCCCGAGTATGATTACTTCAGACATGGTTGGTTTTGTAAAAAACGATCTTGAAGTATTCGGTATCGGCATAACACTTTTTATCATGGTCACGCTGGGAGCGATATTTCGACAGTTGCGGTGGGTGATACTGCCGCTGCTTACCTGCGGGCTGTCGGTTGTAGTTATGCTTGGTTGGCTGAGCTGGATCGATTGGCGTTTGACAGTGATCTCGTCTAATTTTGTGGCGCTATTACTGGTTTTAACCATGGCGCTAACGATTCACCTCATCGTGCGCTACCGAGAGCTACATCGCGAAAGGCCCGATGCGACCCAGCATGAACTCGTGCGTGAGACTGTTAATGTTATGGCGCGCCCGTGTATTTATACGGTACTAACGACGGTGGTGGCCTTTGCTTCCCTGGTGGTCAGCGGCATTCGTCCGGTGATCGATTTTGGCTGGATGATGACTATCGGCCTGCTGGTAAGTCTGGTGATAGGTTTTCTGGTTATTCCCGCCGGCATGATGTTGATTGGTAAAGTTAAGAATAAGGGCAAGAGTAATCATTCGACTCAGTTGCCAGCACATTTTTCCGACTTTACTGAGCAGCATGGTCGCTGGGTGCTGACTCTATCTGTGGCTTTGGCGTTGGTTGCGGGCTACGGCATCAGTAAACTGGAGGTTGATAACCGCTTTATTGATTATTTTAAAACCGATACTGAGATTTATCAGGGCTTATCCATTATTGATCAGAAGCTGGGTGGTACCACACCGCTCGATATTGTGATTCAGGCACCGGAAAGCGCGAATATTCCCTTGGTTCTCGGTAACACAGGTGGGGATGACGATACCATGCTGATTGAAGGGGATCCCTTTGCCGAAGAAGATCCTTTTGGAGACGACCCTTTTGGCGAAGATGATCCCTTTGCAGATCCAGACCCTAACAAAGAGCCAAACAGCTATTGGTTTACCCGAGCTGGGCTGGATGAGTTGGAAAAAATTCAGGCCTATCTTGATGCCTTGCCGGAAATAGGGCGCATCGACTCCCTGGTGACACCTTTTCACATTGCCAATGATCTTACTGGTCACCGTATGAATGACCTTGAATTGGCCGTTATGCGCAAAAATCTGTCGCCAGAAATCAATCAATTCCTGATAGCGCCCTACCTCTTTGAAGAAAAAAATGAAACGCGCATGACTATGCGCACGGCTGAAAGTATCGGTTCTTTGAATCGGCAAGATTTGCTCGACGACATTAATGGCTTCTTGATCGACGAGGTAGGCCTGGCCCCGGATCAGTTCCGGGTGTCCGGCTTATTGGTCTTGTATAACAACATGCTACAAAGTCTTTTCCATTCGCAAATTGTTACTCTGGGGGTGGTTTTTCTTGGCATTATGCTGATGTTTATGGTGTTGTTTCGCTCAGTGATACTCGCTTTTATTGCGATATTGCCGAATTTGTTAGCAGCATCAGTAGTGTTGGGTGTTATGGGCCTGGCGGGTATACCGCTCGATATGATGACCATTACCATTGCATCGATTACGGTGGGTATTGGCGTCGATGACACCCTGCATTATATCTACCGTTTCCGCGAGGAGTTCGCCAAGGATAGAGATTACATCGCGACCATGCATCGTAGCCATGTCTCGATTGGCATTGCGATGTACTACACTTCAATCGTGATCATTGTTGGTTTCTCTGTGCTGGCCCTTTCAAATTTCATGCCTTCGGTCTATTTTGGCTTCCTGACTGGGTTGGCCATGTTGGTGGCCCTGCTGGCATCTCAAACCTTGCTGCCAAAACTTATCCTGCTATTTAAACCATTAGGGAATGGGGCATAGAAGGGCCATG
>JAHRWI010000280.1 GCA_019090225.1 Porticoccaceae bacterium | reverse complement strand
TCTCTGGAATTTTCAAGCACGCGACCTTGCTCATCAAGCAATCGGAAATTCATTCGATAAAACACATCCAGCGTCTCGGCCTGCCAGGCATCTCCCGGCACGGTTGCCCCACCCATAAACGCCAGTTGTTCGCCGAGCACTTCGTGGAGAGGTCTATTATCGACCTCTAACCGTGGTAACAGGCGGTCGACAAATTCAGGCACGGGAACAAAGTTTTTACGCCATTGTTTGGGCAGCTTTTTTATCAGCGCGATACATTTGTCCCTGAGTAAACCTGGCACCAGCCAGTCAAAACGGTATTTAGGTACCTGGTGCAAGATGCTGATGGGGATGGCAACACTGACGCCGTCTTCAGGATGACCAGGATCAAATCGGTAGCTCAGCTTATAGACCACATCAGCCCATTCGATAGTCTTTGGGAATTGCGCTTCCTCCTCCTGGCTTGGCGCGTTGTTCGATAATAGCTCTCTATCGATAAACAGCAGGCGAGGCGTATCTACTTCAACGGTTTTTCGCCAGCGCTCAAACGTTGCCAAACTCACCACCTCAGCTGGAATACGTCGATCGTAAAACTGGTAGAGCACCGCTTCGTCAGCCAATATATCGCGGCGGCGCATACGCTCTTCTAGCTCATGAAAGTGCGCTAAGAGATCAGCGTTATGTTTTGCGAACTCGCCAACACGGGGCTTTTTAATTTGCTCGTTGTTTTTTCCGCTGCTTACCCCGCTGCTTTTCCCACTTCTAGGACGACGCCTCCGGGAACCACTCAGTTTGAGTGAAGACTTTAAATACCCACCTTCCACCAAAGCCGACTGGATGAAAATCTCTCGACATACCTTTGGATCAATCTCTCCATATTTAACCCGCAGCCGCTCGGCAATGGTCAGACCATATAAAGTTTGCTTCTCATAGGCCATCACCTGACCCTTGCTAGCGTCGTAATGAGGTTCACTATGATGTTTTTTGACCAGGTGGCTGGCCAGGGGAGGCAACCACTCGACATTAATCGCGGCATTGTAATGAGCATAAAGACGCGTGGTTTCAATCAGCTCGGCACTCATCACCCATTTCGGTGGTTTGGCGGCCAGACCCGAACCCGGAAAAATATGGAACCTGCGATTGCGCACCCCTTCATATTCGCGAGCCCCATGAAGAAAGCCAATGTGAGCCAGCAAACCTGCCAGCACGGCACGATGCACCCGGTCATAACTTTCCTCGGTGCTCAGGCTGGGACTTTTCGATGTAAGTCCGTTATGTCGACAATCCGTATGTAACTGATGGTGCAAATCCCGCCACTCCACCATCCTCGGATAGGAGACGAAGGATTTCCGGCAATACTTTGCAAATTGATTGCGCGACAGGGCCTGACGTTGCTCTTCAAAATGCTGCCACAGATTCAAAATACTGACGAAGTCGGAACGCTTATCCCGCCACTGGGCGTGCTGTTGATCCGCCTGCGTACGCTTGTCAGAAGGCCTTTCCCGAGGATCCTGAATGCTTAGCGCCGAGACAATAATTAGCAGCTCTCTGACACAGCCTTCGTGCTCGGCAGCCAGCAACATTTTTCCCAGCCGAGGATCCACTGAAAACTGCGCCAGCTTTCGCCCATCAGCGGTGAGTTGTTCTTTACCGTCAACCGCCTTCAGCTCTTTCAATAAGGCAAAGCCATCGTTAACCAGGCGATTATCTGGTGGCTCTAAAAACGGGAAAGCCCTGACCTCACCAATGCGCAGGCGCAACATTTGCAAAATAACGGCTGCCAGGTTGGTACGGAGTATTTCTGGCGTCGTAAAGGCCGGCCGCTGGCTATAATCCTCTTCGCTATAAAGCCGAATACAAATACCGTCGCTCAAGCGACCGCAACGGCCCGCACGTTGATTGGCACTCGCCTGAGATATCGGCTCGATTGGCAGTTGCTGAACTTTGGTTCGATAACTGTAGCGGCTGATACGTGCCAAACCGGTATCAATCACATAGCGGATGCCCGGCACCGTCAACGATGTTTCAGCAACATTAGTGGCCAGTACGACCCGCACGCCTCGGTGAGGTTGGAAAATGCGGTTCTGCTCAGTCAGGTTCAGTCGTGCGTAAAGCGGCAGAATTTCAAGATGGGGAAACTGGCAGCGCCGTAAACTCTGTGCCGCCTGGCGAATCTCCCGTTCGCCGCTGAAGAAAACCAGAATATCGCCCTTTTGTGGCAGGCGAATAAGCTCTTCAACGGCTTCGTTTACCGCTTCGTTGATATCCACATCGTCGAGCATCGGACGATAGCGATACTCTACTGGATAGGTTCGCCCAGACACTTCTACTATCGGCGCGTCATTAAAATGGCTAGAAAAGCGCTCCACGTCGATGGTTGCTGAGGTAATAATGATTTTCAGGTCGGGACGTTTGGGTAGCAGTTGTTTCAAGTAACCTAATAAAAAATCAATATTCAGGCTTCGTTCGTGGGCCTCATCGATAATGATAGTGTCGTAGCGATTCAAAAACCGATCGCGCTGAATTTCAGCCAGCAAAATACCATCGGTCATCAGTTTGACCAGGGAATGCTCTGTGCTGTGATCTTTGAAACGCACCTGGTAGCCGACGGCTTCACCTAGCCTCACGCCCAGCTCTTCAGCGATGCGACTGGCAACAGTGCGGGCAGCAATGCGTCGGGGCTGGGTGTGGGCGATAAGCCCGGTCACTCCGCGCCCGGCTTCCAGGCATATCTTGGGTAATTGAGTGGTTTTACCCGAACCTGTTTCACCTGCAACGATGATCACCGGATGGGCCTTCACCAACGCCAGGATGTCTTCCCGTTTACCGGTGATAGGCAATTCTTCTGGATAGCTAACAGCAGGCACACTAGCTTGTCGCTTAAGCGCCAATTGCTGGGATTGTTCGATTTTATGCTGAATTTTCTGAAATGCAGCAGTCACTGAAGCCTGTTCAAGATCAGGAACACCGTGGCGGAAGAATTTATTTATTTGTGATCGAAGCGGATGGCGATCCTGGTTCATACAAGCAGACAACTGAGCTTGCAGTTCCTGGCGTTCAGGAGAGTTTCCGCTCATTTTATATGGAAGCCAGTCTATATACCGATGAAGAGGGAAACACTGAGATTATCTAACTCTCCCGTTTGAGCATTCGCAGGTACAAACATCAGAACAGAGCACTTGCTAGATAGACTAATTATCACATTAGCGATCAACGAGTATATCCAGCAAGCCTTTCCGGTAAAAATCACCCAGCACAAACCATTGCTTACTTGGTCAGTAGCGCCATGCCCTCTTCAAGTCCGCCCAATGTCAGGGGAAACATGCGTCCTTCTACTAACTCACGAACACGTTGAATGGTCGGCGTATGTTCCCAATAATCTTCACGCACAGGGTTTAACCAAACCACTTTGTCGTAAATATTGGTCAGACGTTCCATCCAGGCAGCGCCGGATTCCTTGTTGTAATACTCGACACTGCCACCGGCGCTTTCAATTTCATAGGGCGACATGGAGGCATCACCAATGAAAATCACCTTGTAGTCAGAGGCGTATTTATGGAACAGGTCATAGGTTTCGGTTTTTTCCTGGAAACGCCGAAAGTTATCCTTCCATACAAAGTCATAGAGCATATTGTGGAAATAAAAATACTCAAGATGCTTAAACTCGGTACGTGCCGCCGAAAACAGCTCTTCACAGACCTTCACATAAGGATCCATCGAACCGCCTGCATCGAAGAAAATCAGCACTTTCACACCGTTGCGTTTCTCTGGCACCATTTTAATATCGAGCATGCCTGCATTTTTAGCCGTGCTACGAATGGTGTCATCGAGATCCAGCTCATCTTCGCTGCCCACTCGAGTGAATTTGCGCAGACGCCGCATGGCCACCTTGATATTCCGGGTACCCAGCTCAACGGAATCATCGAGGTTAGCATATTCGCGCTTTTCCCAGACTTTAACGGCTTTCTTTTGCTTGCCTTCGCCGCCGACACGAACACCTTCCGGATTGTAGCCATCATTGCCAAATGGCGATGTGCCCTGAGTGCCAACCCACTTGTTGCCGCCTTCGTGCTTACCTTTCTGCTCTTCGAGGCGTTTTTTAAATTCCTCAATGAGCTTTTCCAGGCCGCCAAGGCTTTCAATTTTGGCTTTTTCTTCCTCGGTGAGAGATTTTTCGAATTCCGAACGCAACCAGTCTTCCGGGATCAAGGCCTCCAGAAAATCATCGAGGGATTCCAGCTCTTCAAAATAAAGCGCAAAAGCACGGTCAAATTTATCGTAGTTGGTTTCATCCTTAACCATGCAGGTTCGGGACAGGTAGTAAAAGTCATTGATACTGGCAAAAGCGACGTGCCTCTTAAGTGTCTCTATCAAGGTCAATAACTCATTGATAGAGACCGGTAGCCCGACCTTGCGCAGTCCATCAAAAAAATCTAATAGCATGAGCTTATCTCCCCTTCTGTTAACCTTCTCGTCGGGTCATAAATGCTAAACGCTCAAGCAGATGAACGTCCTGCTCGTTTTTGAGCAAGGCACCGTAGAGCGGCGGGATAGCCTTGGTGGCGTCACGGCCTTTGAGGATATCGTCAGGAATATCGTCGGACATCAGTAGCTTCAGCCAATCAACCAGCTCGGAGGTAGATGGTTTCTTTTTCAGGCCCGGAATTTTCCGTACGTCAAAGAAAATATCCAGAGCTTCGTCGACCAGATTCTTTTGAATACTGGGATAATGAACATCAACAATTTGCTTCATGGTGTCCCGATCAGGGAAGTTGATGAAGTGGAAAAAACAGCGACGCAAGAACGCATCAGGCAATTCTTTTTCATTGTTACTGGTAATGATCACCACAGGGCGCTGCTTGGCAACAATACGCTCACCGGTTTCATAGACATGGAATTCCATCTTG
>JAHRWI010000279.1 GCA_019090225.1 Porticoccaceae bacterium | reverse complement strand
CGACTAGTCGTCGGCAGCGTCAGATGTGTATAAGAGACAGGTGTTGCCATCCCCATCAGCATCTTGCACCAGGTGCCTAAATACCGTTTTGACTGGCTGGTGCCAGGTTTACTCAGGGATAAATGTATTGCGCTGATAAAAAAGCTACCCAAACAATGGCGTAAAAACTTTGTTCCTGTGCCCGAATTTGTCGACCGCTTGCTGCCTCGATTAGAAGTCGATAACAGACCTCTCCACGAGGTGCTCGGCGAACAACTGGCTTTTATGGGCAGCGCAACGGTTCCGGTAGATGCCTGGCAGGCTGAGACACTGGATGTGTTTTATCGAATGAATTTCCGATTGCTTGATGAGCAAGGTCGCGTGCTTGAAAATTCCAGAGACCTGGAAGCCCTGCGTGCTAGCTATCGGCAGCATGTTCAGTCGTCCATCGAAAACAATGCCGCGCCAGAATATGAGCGTAGTGGGCTTACGCAGTGGGATTTTGATGACTTGCCTGACGTTCATCTGATTAAAAAAAATAAGCACACCATTCGGGTCTATCCAACCTTGCATGACGATGGGGACAGTGTCTCAGTGAGGCTTTGCGATAGCGCTGAGTTGGCAGAGTATCAGATGGGTGGGGGCGTGATTCAACTGGCCATGCAGGAGAACCTGCAAACTGTCAAATATCTGCATAAAGATCTGTTTAAGAAAAAGGATCTACTGCTCAAGGCCGCTCAGTTGCCAGATCGCAACATACTCTCAGAAGATATTATTCGCACGGCTTTTTTTGAGGCGTGTTTTAGAGATAAACCCTTACCACGCAGTCGGGTCGATTTTTTTGCACAGCTAGAAACGGGTGAAAATGAGGTCGTCAATATTTGCCGAGAGATCGAGGTGATTATCTTTGGCTTAGCCGAGCAGCTCGCAAATCTGCACAGCGCAAGGCGTGATAAATTAAACAATTTTCCTGATGTAAGTGCTCAAATACTGTCGCATTTAGCCAGCTTACTGACGCCAGGATTCTGTTTTGATGCGGGTATTTACTGGCTGCGGCAGTATTCAAAATATATAAAAGCGATGCATCAACGAATTGAAAAACATTTGCAGAAATCCCAGCAGGAGGATGATTTTTCTGAACAGATTACGGGGTTTACAGCGGCCTTAGCGAGATTGCGAGACGGGGAAGACGAATGTTTGCCAGCGCTTCGAGAGCAGATAAAGACCTTCCGTTTTATGATCGAAGAGTATTATGTATCCCATTACGCGCAGCAGCTGAAAACAATCGTGCCGGTGTCAAATAAAAGGCTGAGCAGGCAGTTACAGCTTATCGAAACGGCGCTCGATTAATGCTACCTGCTTTCGGATTGTTCGCTCCCTGATCCTGAGGGGCTGGAAAGGTCTGTTGCAAAAAACTATTAATCGTGGAAACTAACCAGCAAGCACTCTGTCATAGTGTCAGCTTGTGGCCAGATGGGTGCGGGCTACAAAACCTTAATATTGGAAACTATTCCAACTAGTCAAACCAGGAGATTCTCAATGGCTAAATATACGATGAAACCACTCGCCGCAGCGGTCGGAGCTGCCTTTATGGCCTCGGCAATTGCTATACCCATGGCCTCAGCCAGCGAAAATCCCTTTCAGCTTAATCAGCTGAGCGGCGGTTACAACCTGGCATCTAAGGCCGAAGGCGAGGGCAAGTGTGGCGAAGGTAAATGTGGCGAAGGTAAAATGGAAGCTAAAGCCAAAGCTGAAGGTAAGTGTGGCGAAGGTAAGTGTGGTGAAAATAAAGCTGCCGCGATGAAAACCAAAGCTGAAGGTAAGTGCGGTGAAGGTAAGTGTGGCGAAGATAAAGCTGCCGTGATGAAAACCAAAGCCGACGGTGAAGGTAAGTGTGGCGAAGGCAAGTGCGGCGGTAGTAAATAGGTCGTCTTGATGACGATGCCTCAACAGTATCCGTTTAGCGGAGCAGGTTTGGGCTTGCGACGGGCTCTTATGAGCCCGTTGTTATCGTTATCTGACGATGACATCAGTTTTATGGAAGTCGCACCAGAAAACTGGGTGAATGTAGGTGGCCGCCTTGGTCGACAATTTCGAGAATACACCGAACGTTTCCCCTTTCTCTGTCATGGCTTGTCGTTATCTATCGGGTCTCCAGCGCCGCTGGATTGGGATTTTTTAAAAGATATTAAGCAGTTCTTCTCAGAACACAAGGTGCTTAGTTATTCTGAACATCTGAGTTACTGCAGCGATAGCGGCCATCTCTATGACTTACTGCCAATTCCCTTTACAGAAGAGGCAGTGAGGTATGTGGCCGATCGGATCAGCCAGATCCAGGATTTTCTCGGACAGCGGATCATTATGGAAAGCGTTTCCTACTACGCTGTCCCAGAAGGGGATATGAGTGAAATCGAATTTTTGCGCGGGGTTCTGGAAGAGGCCGACTGCGGTTTATTGCTAGATGTTAATAATATTTACGTCAACAGCATCAACCATGGTTACGATGCCGAAGAGTTTTTACGGGCTATACCCGGTGAGCGAATTGCCTATGGTCACGTCGCCGGTCATTTTGTAGAGGCAGAAGATTTACGTGTCGATACCCATGGTGCAGATGTGATTGATCCGGTTTGGACCCTGCTGAACAAGGCCTATGAGTTATTCGGTGCTTTCCCGACGCTGCTTGAACGTGACTTTAATTTTCCTCCCGTTGCTGAATTACTTCAGGAAGTGAGTACCATCCGCGAACTGCAAGACGGGGTTATTGAAATGCAATCTTTGGAAGCTCAAGCGCAGCAAGACGAATCCCATACCAGCACGACCGACAACTCCGTAGTCTTAACGGCCTAGCTGCGGATCTGTTTGCAGACTTAATAAGTTATGAGCACCTTAAATACCGTCACTACTGATTTTCAGGATACCCAGCGAGTCTGGATCGCACACTTGAGAAACCCCAAGAATAATCCGCCGCCGATGAAGGTGGAAGCGCGTCGTCTGCTCATCTACCAGGATCTGATTTTTAACAACATCGAATCTTTTTTGAGCGGCGGTTTCCCTATATTGCACAGTCTTTTAAGTGCTGATGACTGGCAGTCACTGGTGCGCGGTTTTATCGTCGACCATGAATGTCATTCGCCTTATTTTCTCGAGATTAGTCAGGAGTTTCTCGCTTATTTGAATGACCAGCAGCCCTCAGTGGTTTCAGCCTTACCCTTTGCGCTTGAATTGAGTCATTACGAATGGGTGGAGTTAGCCCTCGATGTCTCTACCGAAGATTTCCCCACTGCCAGCTCTGGTTTCACCGACGGCGTACCGGACGGAGAGCTGCTAGATGCCGCTTTACTCGACGGTCGACTCCTCCTGTCACCCCTTGCCTGGCGTTTGAGCTATCAATATCCGGTGCACAAAATCGGACCTGAGTTCCAGCCCCAGGTGGCACCGGATACACCGACGTACCTGCTCGTCTATCGAAATCGTAGTGAAGAAGTCCATTTCCTGGAAAGCAACGCCGTCACCTTCCGATTGCTACAGGTGCTGGAAGAAGGTCGTTGTAGCGCCCGTGAGGCCCTGGTTCAAATTGCCGATGAGATTGGTTATGAGCACAGTGATCACATCCTTGCTTCGGGTTTAGACACCCTCAAGCAGTTGCTAGCGCTTTCCATTGTCTGTGGTTTTAAAACCTGACCTGCTTTTAACGAGGCGCGATGCCTTCGTTTTCCCCGGTGAATCCTTTCAGTTAAGTCCTTCAAGTCCGATCAACGGACGGTTTTTATTGCTACCATCTGGGCATTCGTTTGACTAGAATGTGTGCCCATTACCCTAACAGGCTGCACAGCCAATAGATGATGAGAAGGAAAAGGTTAATGACAGGTAACAGAATGAGAGGTGCTGGAAGGCAGTTGAGACGGTCTTTGCTTCGCAGCGCTTTGGTATGTGGGGCCTTGATAATATCGGCGGTCACTGTGGCCGATGAAGGTCGCGACAATGATCCTTTGGAGACATTTAACCGAGCTATCTTTAGCTTTAACGACACGGCTGACAAATGGTTATTAAAGCCCATTGCCCGGGGTTATCGCGCAGTCACGCCCAACCCGGTTGAGCACGGCGTCGGTCGAATGTTTAGTAACCTCGGTGAGGTGCTGAGTGTAGTAAATGATGTTATGCAAGGTAAGTTTGGTCAGGCGGGTAACGATAGCGGACGCTTTCTTGTTAATAGCACCGTTGGCCTGGTAGGTTTTTTTGACGTGGCCCAACATTGGGGAATGCCTAAATCAGACGGTGAGGATTTTGGCCAGACCTTTGGTGTCTGGGGTATGGGGCAGGGTTCGTATCTGGTATTGCCTTTTTTAGGGCCCAGTACGTTTAGGGACGCGCCGGGTCGAGCACTGGATTCTTTTCTCAATCCTATAGGCTATGTGGATCACGTGCCTACGCGAAATGAAATATATGGTGCGAATGTGCTGTCAGTTAGAGCTGAATTACTCGAGGCTGAGAAACTGATTACTGGTGATAAATATAGTTTTATGCGCGATGTCTACTTACAGCGACGAGAATATCTGACTCTGGATGGACAGGTAGAAGACGATTTCGGTGATGACGAATACCAATAGATATCCAGATCTGATGCCCGCCCGCATACGTCGTCGGTAAGATGTGGTGGAGACAAATAAGCGTGTTCTTATTATCTCCCGAGACGAGAAACGTTATTCTCGCTGGCTGCAGTATCTAGAATCTGCGGGGTGGTTGGTAAGCCGGGTTGATACTCGCAACGAGGCCCTGGAAAATATTCCTAATTTTCTGCCTGCACTGATGTTTGTCGATATCGAATCCGGCGAGCACGTTATAGATATAGATGAAGACTTTGCCCAGCGTTGTCGAGACTCCGGCTTAGCGGTTATTCCTATTCTTAGCTGTCCCCAACCAGAAGATGTTGCCGACAGCTACCGTCGCGGGGCTATCGATGTACTGATTGAGCCTTTTGACGATACTGATATGCTCAATGCGATCGAGAGGGCTGGCTCGTTTAAGGATCTGTATCGGGAAAATATGGATTACAGGACCCAGCTTGAACGTGCCAATCGGGATTTAAGGGATAGCCTCAACACCCTTAAAATGGATCAGCTAGCGGGTAGAGAAGTCCAGCTTAATGTCTTGCCTGAGCAGCGGCTTGTCTATGGCGATTATGAAATTGCTCACAAGATCGTCCCGTCGCTTTATCTGAGTGGTGATTTTGTCGGTTACAGTGTTCTACTAGACCGGTTTCTGATTTTTTATATGGCAGATGTCTCCGGCCATGGAGCCTCATCGGCTTTCGTTACCATCATGCTAAGTTTTATGGTGCGACAAATTTCCCGGCGTCATACCTACGAGGATGACACGGTGGCTTTGCTCCGTGCGCCAGAAGGTCTGCTTGAACATATCAACCGGCAAGTATTGACCATGAAAGTCGACAAGCACCTAACCATGCTAGTGGGGTCCATCGATACCCATCGTGATGTACTTCGCTATGCAACTGCCGCCCAGCAACCTATGCCGGTAATGGTCACCGAGTCCGGTGCCCAATATCTCCAGGGTAAGGGTAAGCCGATCGGTTTATTTGACGATGTTCAATGGGCTATAGAAGAAATTGCTTTGCCAAAAAGCTTTTCTATCTCTATTGCCTCAGACGGACTCCTCGAATGCTTGCCGGGCAGTAGCATGGCGGAACAGGAGCAATCCTTCCTTGACGCCTGTGCTGGGGCTGATATGAGTCACAACGGTGTCTGCACAAGTCTGAATATAGACGCGATGAAAGATGCCCCGGATGATGTTTCCCTGCTGACAATCACCAGGAAGTCCAGTCGTGAATAAAGGTAAAATTCTGGTGGGCGAGAGCGAGGGTAACTACCTCATCAAGATGACCGGGGATGTCCGGGTAACCCTCTGTACCTCCCTGAATCAATATATTAATACTATATTCAAGGCCAGCGATGTCAGCAGTGTGCTTGTGGATTTGCGCGATGTCGAAGGGCTAGATAGCACGACCCTCGGGCTGCTGGCCAAGTTGGCGCTTTCCTGTCAGCGAATGTATGAATTGACGCCGCTGCTGTTTTGCACCAATGAAGGTGTATTGAAGACTCTTGAGGTAATGGCCCTGGATGAATACTTCGAGGTGATCCGCAGCCATGAAATAAGTGGTACGGCTCTGGAGGAGCTGCCCTGTAGCCCCGACGAAGAGCGTGCGCGACAGGATGTTCTGGAAGCCCATAAATTATTGATTGAAATAAACCCTGGCTGTGAAGCCGAGTTTATTG
>JAHRWI010000278.1 GCA_019090225.1 Porticoccaceae bacterium | reverse complement strand
TGGGTATGGGGCGGCGGCTGGCTCGGCGAGTTGGGCCTGCTCGATTTTGCCGGTGGAACTGTCGTGCATGTGACTGCCGGTGTCGGCGCGCTGACTGCGGCACTGGTGATGGGCAACCGAAAGAACTTTGGCGTTCAGGCCATGGCGCCACATAATTTGACGCTCACAGTCGCCGGTGCTGGCATGCTGTGGGTGGGCTGGTTTGGCTTTAACGCGGGCTCTGCTCTCGCCGCCAACGGCGATGCAGGCATGGCCATGTTGGTTACCCATATTTCAGCCGCCTCAGGGTCGCTGGCATGGATGATGATGGAATGGGTCAGACACGGTAAACCTTCGGTGCTGGGTATTGTTACAGGCATGGTCGCCGGTCTCGGCACCATCACACCCGCATCGGGTTATGTTGGCCCCGGCGGGGCATTAGTGATTGGTTTCAGCGCTGGCATCATTTGTTATTTCGCGACCCAGGCCATCAAACAACGCTTCAAAATCGACGATTCACTGGATGTATTCCCTGTTCACGGAGTCGGTGGCATTCTTGGTACCTTGCTGGCAGGTTTTTTCGCATCCAACCAACTGGGTATATTTAGCGGTCATGGTTACGCGGAAGGTGTCACCATGGGCCACCAGATGTCTGTTCAAGCACTGGGCGTAGCGGCGACCTTTATTTACACCGGCCTGGTGACCTTTGTACTGTTGAAAATACTCGACGCTGTTATGGGTCTGCGTGTCGACGACGAGCAGGAGACTATGGGTCTGGATATTTCCCAGCACGATGAACGAGGCTATGATTTGTAAATACGCTTGATAGATATGGCCTGTAAATAGGCTTTAAAAATGGGCCGTTTATTATAGGCAATAAAAAACACCGGCAATTGCCGGTGTTTTTTTAAGTGAGAAAAAATCTCTCCTGACTGTCTCTCCTGACTACCTCGCTACCACTATTAAGCTAGCCACCTCAGATTAGCTAGCGACAACACCACCTCTTAAAGACGAGCGCTTTAAGCCATGCTCAAAGCCAAACAATAACGCCGAATAAAACAGTGTCGCTAACAAAGTATTGTGAAAAAACGGCAGTGCAGCAGTAAAACAAAGCAGCAAGCCATTAAGGCTGTGCTCATAACTAACGCTCAGCCACCACATGCCCGTATTACTAATCACAAAAAACACCCCCGAACCAGCCAGGGCTGCAGCTACCAAAGCAAGAGGTTTACGCCTATTAGCCAACACGCAACCAAGCGCCACTACCAGCCCCATGGCGAGATAGACAAACACCATGGTGTTATGAAAACCAATAAATAGATCCGCTACAAACATCGCTGCCATAGGTACGATAAACGCCAGCTTTCGATCCGCGAGGGCAGCACCGCCAAATAATGCGACCGCTACTACGGGCGAGAAATTCGGCGGATGGGGCAACAGGCGAGTCAGCGCGATAACAGCAA
The DNA here is from genome assembly GCA_019090225.1 of Porticoccaceae bacterium. GTDB lineage: Bacteria > Pseudomonadota > Gammaproteobacteria > Pseudomonadales > Porticoccaceae > HB2-32-21. The sequence goes on along the minus strand of JAHRWI010000278.1, from coordinate 1,609 downwards.
TACTGGCTATTAACATCCTGGGCACCTGGGATTTGATAAGCGTTTGAGCGTTCATAATTAGCCTCTGTAAAACATTAGATGTTCGAAAGTAATATTTGCGCATTTATGCAGGCGCTAGTTAAAAATTATAACTCAGACTCACCATTAAATTACGCTCCGGCGACGGGTACAAAGCCCGGCTACCAAAAAACGTTACAAACTCAGTGTATTCCTTCGCCGTGATATTGTTCAACCTGGCCTTTAATATCCAGTCCCTGAGTTCATAGGTGCCGACCAGATTGGCCACCGAATAACCCCCGAGACCGCCTGCGCTATTGGCCAGATCAAGTGTTTGCGAACCGGTATAAACCCATTCAGCAGAAACACCAAGGCTTGCCGAGGCCTGATAATTGACCTGTACCTTGGCAAGCTCTCTAGCCACATTGGGCATGCGTTTATTATTGTAGGCACCTTTGGTAAAGCGCGCATCGAGATAAGTGTAGATAAACTGGGCCGACCATTTTTCGTAAGCACTCCCCGCCCCCACGCTACTCGCCTCGCCGCGCCATAAAACATCCAGCGTCGTGCCCCGACGGCGGGTATCATCAAAATTAGTATTGGCACCAAAAAACCCCAGGGCCGGATCAAAACCAATCTCGTCGCTATTATCCTGTAGGAACAGGGCTAATTTTGCATCGACCTGTTGCCACTGTCGGGCACCCCCTAACTCCCAGGCCACACCCCGCTGGACATCGAGCAAATTCACAGCACCAAAAAAGTCCACGTTCTCATCGACCAGGGGGAAACGAAAAGTCTCATCGCGATTCAAATAGACTCGCCAATCATCATCCGCCCAGACCACACCCATTTGCTGCACGGTGGCACTTTGCTCGTAGTCGATATCGGCGCTGGCCCCGCTGACGACGACATCGGTGTCCAGGTTTGCGTGCCGAATTCCGGCCTGAAAGGTGAGGTGCTCAGATGCGCTGTATAAAAGTTGAGCATATTCGCTGCGTTTACGATTTTCGTGAGCACTACCACTCGACCCAAAACCAAAGTCGATATCAAAGTCGTAATCGACCCGCTCAACATCGACGCCAAGGGTCAAACGCCAATCCTCGAGAGTGAGTATCAAGCGCGGGTCAAAAGTTTTTACCCGCCGACTCTGAACAGTGAGCGTATCACCAAAACTTGAGGAGGCCTGAATTACAACATCCTCATCCCGATCGCTGTAATTGCCCAAAAAGCGTAATGCCTCATTAAACTGATGATCAAGGCCAAAGCGGACTGTCCTGCTATCTATGCCGTAATCATTAAAACTGGAGCCCGCCTGCCGACGATCCTCGGCCACCTGATCAACCAACAAAGCCCCGGTTAAACGGTACTCGTTGTCACTTTGCCGACCCTCTATAAATACAGAACCAGCTCCGTATCGATAACCCAGTTTGCCACTGTAGTTTTCATAATTGATGCTATTGTCATCGCGGTAACCTTCACTGCGCTCCAGCTCACTGTTGAAGCGGTAGTACCACCCACTGTCTAACTGATTACTGTAATTCAACGCATATTTTTCGATGTTATAGCTTCCACGACCCACAGAGGCACCACCCCCTTTGGCCACACGGTCGAT
>JAHRWI010000277.1 GCA_019090225.1 Porticoccaceae bacterium | reverse complement strand
TCAGCCAAAATATCGCCACCCGTGCTGTTGGCCAATTTGACTTTAAGTCCGTCAAGCTCTCGCTGTAACTGACGATTCTCCTCGACCAGATGCTCAGCTTTGTCTAGCACATTACCGCGACTTGTTTTTAGAACCCCCACCACCTTATCCAGATCGACTTCAATATCTCGATAGTAGGCTAGAGCACTGGCACCGGTGAGTGCTTCAATCCGCCGCGTTCCCGCTGCAATGCCCGATTCAGAAATAATCTTGATTAAACCGATATCGCCAGTGCTTTTAACGTGTGTGCCACCACAGAGTTCGATAGAAAAACCATCACCCATGGTTAGAACCCGAACCGATTCGCCATACTTTTCGCCGAACAGGGCCATTGCGCCTTTTTCCTGGGCACTGGCCATAGACATTTCCTGGGTTTGCACAGGAGAGTTGAGTCGGATTTGCTCATTGACCAGAGCCTCTACATCGGCAAGCTGTTCAGCGCTCACCGCCTGTGCGTGAGTAAAATCAAAGCGCAGGCGTTGAGCATCAACCAGGGAACCTTTCTGGCTCACCTGCTCACCTAATATTTTTTGCAAAGCTGCCTGTAACAGGTGTGTCGCGGAATGATTCAAGGCCGTGGCCATCCGCGTATCGGCTTCGACCTCCACCCTGACTTCATCACCCACCACCAGCTCGCCCTCAATAAGTCGACCGATATGCAGATGATTGGTGCCCTGTTTTTTACAATCTTCGATGGAGAAGCGAAGGCCCTCACCTATTAACTGACCCCGGTCACCCACTTGACCACCGGATTCGCCATAGCAGCTGGTTTGGTCGAGGATCACGACGGCCTTATCGCCAGTCCGGAGTTTGTCAGCCACCACGCCATCCCGATAAAGGGCGCTTACCCGTGCGGTATTTTGTAAAGTGTCATAGCCGGTAAATTGAATTTCACCCGAAACATCCAACTTGCTCGTGTAGTCAATATCGAAGCGGCTCGCGGCCCGTGCCCGCTCTCGTTGCTCCGTCATTGCTCGCTCATAGCCGTCGAGATCAAGACTATAATTACGCTCGCGGGCAATATCATTGGTTAAATCAACCGGGAAGCCATAGGTGTCGTAGAGCTGAAAAATCAATGTGCCAGGAATAGTAGTGCCGTCCAGAGAATTCAGTGCATCCTCCAGCACCGCGAGACCTCTATCGAGGGTTTTGGCAAACTGTGCCTCTTCATTCTGTATGGCTTTTTCAACGATGCTCTGTTTGTCTGCCAGCTCGGGATAGGCCTCGCCCATTTCAGCCACCAGCGTTTTAACCAGCTGGTAAAAGAATGGCGTAGTCACACCGAGCTTGTGGCCGTGGCGTAGCGCTCTGCGAATAATCCGGCGCAGCACATAACCCCGACCTTCGTTGGACGGCAGCACGCCATCGATAATTAAAAACGAGCAGGACCGGATATGGTCGGCGATCACCCGCAGTGACTGCTCCGCCAGATCCTCAGTATTGGTGATTTTGGCAACAGCGGAAATCAAATTTGAGAAAATATCTATTTCGTAATTACTGTGCACACCTTGCATAACAGCGGCAATGCGCTCCAGACCCATGCCTGTATCTATCGAGGGTTTCGGCAGTGGCGTCAAGGTGCCGTCGGCACTGCGCTCGTACTGCATAAACACCAGGTTCCAGATTTCGATATAGCGATCCAGATCTTCGCCATCACTGCCCGGTGGCCCACCCGGCACATCTTCGCCATGGTCATAAAAAATCTCAGAACAGGGACCACAGGGACCGGTGTCACCCATTTGCCAGAAATTGTCTTCGTCCAGACGGGACAGGCGATCGGCGCTGACACCGATTTCATTAATCCATACATCCGCCGCTTCATCGTCGGAAATATGCACGGTCACCCACAGCCGTTCTTTGGGTAGCTCCAGCACTTCAGTAAGAAATTGCCAGGCGAAGCGAATGGCTTCGGGCTTAAAATAATCCCCAAAACTAAAATTGCCGAGCATTTCAAAAAAGGTATGGTGGCGGGCGGTAAAACCGACATTTTCCAGATCATTATGTTTGCCACCGGCACGGACACAGCGCTGGGAGGATGTCGCCCGCTGGTAACTGCGCCGCTCGCTGCCCAGAAACACATCTTTAAATTGCACCATGCCCGCGTTGGTAAAAAGCAAGGTCGGGTCATTGCCGGGCACCAGGCTGCTGCTCGCCACGGCGGTATGCCCATGGTCTTCAAAATAGCTTAAAAATGCCTGGCGAATTGCTGAGGTAGATTTAATAACTGACATGAATTTCCTGCTCTTCTAAGGCGCTAACTACAAGTAACTGTATAAAGAGTTTACATAAAACAGTGGATTGAATGGCTGATGATCAGATCAGCCCAGGCAGTCAAAAGCCCAGCTGTGCTTCAGAGAATGTCTTACCCGCAAGAATATGAAGGTGAAGATGGAATACTGTTTGACCAACATCAGCGCCATTATTAACAATCACGCGAAACGCATCTTCCACCCCTGCCTGGCGAGCAATTTCACCAACGGCCAGCATCACATGACCTAGCAAAGCCTTGTCTTCGTCACTGGCATCGACCAGGCGCGGAATAGCTTTTTTTGGAATCACTAACAAATGCGTCGGAGCCTTCGGCGCAATATCCTTAATCGCGATGCAATGCTCGTCCTCATAAACAACGTCAGAAGGCAGTTCGCGGTTAATGATTTTGGTGAACAGTGTTTCAGTCATAACTGAATTCCTTTTTACTCAAGTTTTCTGCCCTAGCGCTTTATTTAATTCTCTTACCTGGATTGCCTTAACTGAACTGCCAGGCCCGTTTGAATCCCGACATTCAATAAGTGTCAGCAACAGCTATTCACCAGGCAGGGGTCTTCGTTTGGGTTTATCGAGCTTTTCATCAACACTCAACACCCGCGCCTCGCTTTCGAGCATGACCGGAATGCCATCACGAATCGGATAGGCGAGACCGCTGGCCCGGCATACCAGCTCGTCCCGTTCCCGATCATATTCGAGGGAGGCCTTGCTGACCGGGCAAACCAATATACTGAGTAGTTTTTTATCGAGCATCGGGGTGAGCTATTTGTTACGAGGGGCGTAATTCTAAGCCAATCCCGACATGAACTCCATCTGGACAAAGGTCTATTGGGATATGAAGTCAGCGCGCCAGCAGAGAGGAGGTCTTATCAATTAGCTGCCGGGTAACGGCTCAGTGTTATCCGCAATCCGTAAAAAGTGTTCCAGAATCAGGGCCGGATCAAGCCGCACCTTGTACCAGTTCATACGCCAGTCCAGGTGTGGCCCGGTAGCGCGCCCCCCAGCACCGACCTTGGCAACGTCCTGCCCCTGCTCCACATAGGTCCCCTCCTCGACAAGAATCTCGCTGAGGTGAATAAAGGTCGATGAAATACCGTAACCGTGATCAATAATTAAGGTGCCGCCAGAATAATACATGTCGTCATAAGCCAATTTCACAACGCCTGCGGCTGGTACCTGCACCAGGGTGCCTGTGGGCCGAGCAATATCCAGCCCGTAGTGGGGCCTTTTTGGCACGCCGTTATAAATACGCTGACTGCCATAGACACCGGTAATCGGGCCTTCGAGAGGTTTGATAAAGCCTGCCAGAAACTCAGTTCGGGAATCGCTAGCAGCCCGTGCCTGGCCCACCAGAGCGGTCTCCTTCCTGATACGAGCCAGCACCTCTTCCGGAGGTGTTACAGTTTTCTGCGGGACACCATCTACCCGCTGAGTCTCGTATTCCCGCTTAAGTATCGGGTAATTATAAAGCTGCTCCTCGGCTCCAATAACGGTCTTTAGCTCGACGCTACCCCTGGCGTCGCGACCAAGGCCGACAACGAATTGGCCTTGAGGGGTGACAGCTACAGGTTTGCCCTGAAAATAAACCGTCGCTTTGGGATCAGTTCGACCCACCACCATCGCCCCCGGTTGCCAAACACCCTCAAGTTCTAAAGCGTGAACTGTAGTGTTTATCGACAACAGTCCGACAATCAAAACCGTAGCTCTGCGAAGGGCCGCAGCAACAATAATGGCCACTCTACGAGTCATACCTAAATCAGGTCTCTTCATTACCTATCCTGTACGCTAGTGTATCTATAGCAAACTTGCTGACTCTCGACCGGTGCGATCAATAAGTCCAGGAAGCTTGCTCAATTAAAAACCGTCTACTACGGGAGAACCTGTGTATGGCAGAACCCATGACCTTCAAACCGCCACTTCCCTTACGAAGCGGTCATTTGCAGACCATCCTCAATGGTTCCCGCTTACGCAATAAATTAGCACAAGCTGGCATACAAAGGGTTAATAACAGTGCCCAGGTTCAAATCATCGACTGTGGTGAGGGCGTTCGATTAGTCGGTGCTTATAATCACTCATTAAGCAGGCAGAAACTCACCGGATCAAACAAACCACTCGCCCTGGTTGTACTCATTCACGGTTGGGAAGGCAGCTTCGAATCAAACTACATGTTAACCGCTGCACATACCTTACTTAATGCTGGTTACGATGTGTTTCGACTGAACATGAGGGATCACGGTCCAAGCCTGCATCTCAACCAGGCATTGTTTAATGCCACGCTGACAGAAGAAATCACCCGGGCAATCGCCACCATTACCGAAAAATATCGTCCATCAAGCTGCTTTTTAGCGGGCTACTCTCTGGGCGGAAACTTTGCCCTGCGCATCGCCGCTGATAGCGGCGTCACTTTAAATATAACAGCCACTATGGCTATTTGCCCGCCCCTGGATCCTGCTGTCACCATGACCATTCTTGAAAAACCCTGGTCACCCTACCAGTTCTATTTCTTTAAAAAATGGCGCAGTTCCCTGCAATCAAAACTGGCTTATTTCCCCGAGCTAAATTACGGATCGACCCTAAACCGTTGCAAGAATCTGGCGGATATCAATCGTTTTTTTATTCCTGAACACACACCGCACTCAACGCCAGGGGCTTATTTCGCCGCTTATGCGCTTACCGGCCAGCGTCTCAGTGATCTCGACGTCCCAGCCCTGCTGGTCACCAGCCGGGATGACCCCATTATTCCAGCCAAAGACCTGGCTCTAATCCCCGCATCTGAAAAGCTGGAAATTGAGTTATTAAGCTACGGCGGTCATTGTGGTTTTCTTAACAACAAACGACTAGAAAGCTGGGTTGAGCAACGCATGGTTAATTATTTTAACCAGTATCACCCGCTTAGGCCGACTACTTAGCACTCAAGGCATGGCCAATATGCTCGGCACTAAAGCCCCGGTATTGCAGAAAGCGCGAACGCCTGGCTTTGTCTTTCATGTCCGCAGCTGGCTCGAGGCCATACTTCTTATTGGCAACAGCCACCGCCAGCTCGTACCAATCTGCGCCGCATTCCTCTAACGCAGACGCTGCCAGCTCAGCCCTAACACCCCGCTTATGCAGCTCCTGTGCAATGCGTCGGGGACCCTGACCTTTATGCAGTTTCGACCTCACCAGCGCTTCGGCGAAACGTTCATCAGACAAAAGATCATCCGCTATCAAGCGATCAAGCACTGCCTCCAGGGTATCTAGGTGTTCACCACCTAAAACGAGTTTGGTAGTCAATTTATCGCTTAGCTCATAACGGGAATACTCCCGCCGCGCCAATAAATCCATCGCTTTTAAACGCATGCTCGCCGAAGTCACAGACGTGGATGTTTTAGGCACCTCAGGTGTCTCAGGCTGATCCATTGAAATAGTATTTCCGAGCCGAATAAGTG
>JAHRWI010000276.1 GCA_019090225.1 Porticoccaceae bacterium | reverse complement strand
TCAAGAGATCTCGCACGATTTTTCGTTGCACTCTCCGAAGCCGATGTCTCGCCTGAGCACACTCAAAAAGCCTTCAGCGAATACTGCCAAACACTCGGGTTCGCTGAGCTAAAGATATCACCGGGTATAAGGCGCATCGCACATCGAATCCAGCGTAAGCATCTGCTAAAGTACCAGCGCTCGGCTAGACAAATCTTGTGAATGATCATTAATATCAAAGCCGTAATTGATAACTGTTTTGCCAGGCCCTTATTATCTAATCTGGTTTTGATACTATGAAAAAATCCGGGATTATCAAAAAATCTCTGCGCAATTATAAAGTTGCACGGCATCGCCCAAAGGTCTGGATTTTACCTTCCAGTAAAATCGGCTACGTAAAGATCACCAAAGTCGCCTCGTCCTCGGTAGAACTGGCTTTATCGAAATATATCTACCAGGCGTCTACCGGCGAAAATATGCTTGATATGGATAAGGAAATAATCAGAACTTATGCTGATCAATATGCCATCCATACTGACCTGAAAGATCTACCAGCAGATCGCAGACCCGAGTTTCTGTTCTCTTTCGTCAGAAACCCTCTAGCGCGATTACACTCCAGTTACGTCAATAAAATTGAAGACGTCCGAACTGCTGGCGAAGACCAAAGCATATTCTGGAATCACGGTATAACTCTGGATATGTCATTTGAAGCATTTATCGAACGACTCATAGAAATTCCCGATCCAAAAATCGATCGACATTTGCGTTCACAAGCCTCGGTGTTATGCGATAAGGGAAACGTGCTGGTCGATTACGTGGGTCGATTTGAAAATATGGCTGAAGACTGGAAGATCATTGCCGAGCAGTACAAGCTACCGCTGTTACCTCACAAAAATAAATCGTCGAAATCAGAAACATCCTCGCCCCAATCTCCCTACACCCACCAGACGGCTAAAATAGTCGCTGATCGATACCGTGAGGATATCGAAACATTTGGCTATGCCGATGAAGTACAACACTTGCTCGATAGCTTACAGTAAGCCCTTCGCTCTCAGTGCAGTCGAGGATCTCGAAATCCGTACCAGGCAATCAACCCTGCTAACAGGCAGAGCATTGCTGCCACGCCAAAAACAAGTTCCGCCCCCTGCACCCAATAACGACCGGCAAGATACGAACCCAGTGCGCCGCCAATGCCAAAACTGACCGCACCATAAAGTGCCTGACCACCGCCCTGGGTACCCGGTTTAAACAATCGCCGAATGGTATCGATAGACGCCGCGTGAAAGGTTCCGAAGGTGAAGGCATGGAGACATTGCGCAAACACCAGCAGCCAAATATTTTCGGCGCTATAGCCAATAATCGCCCAGCGCAATGCCGCTAGAACCAGGCTCGCGATCAACACCAGGCGCACCCCAAAACTGAGCAGCAGATTGTGCATAACAATAAAGATAAACACTTCTGCCACAACTCCGATGGACCACAGGAAGCCTATCGCGGTACGGGTATAGCCCAGCTCCTCCATATAAATACTGAAAAAACTGTAATACGCGCCATGGGCAGCCTGTAACAAAATCCCGGCCAGTAAAAAGGCGATCACCGGCGCCTGACACACGGCCCGCCATAAACTCTCTCGTTGCGGCCTGGCGCCTTCGTTGGTCGGCTTAGGAATAAGTAAGCTGCTAATGAAAATGCTCGCTAACAGCGTCAAACCCACCCAGGGGAACACCCACACACCATAGCTTTCATACAACCATCCAGCACCGATAACAGCCACAATAAAACCGACCGAACCCCAGAGCCGCAGGCGACTGTAACGTTCCGGTTTATCGCCGAGATAGTTAAGCGTAATGACTTCGAACTGGGGCAGCACCGCGTTCCAGAAAAAGCTGTAGGTAATCATCACCGCTGCCAGCCACAAAAAACCGTGATTGATCATCACCCCGATAAAACACACAAAACCCAGCAGGGAACCCAGCTGGATAATGGCCAGACGACGGCCACTGATATCCGCCAGCCAACTCCACAGGTTGGGCGCCATAACTTTGGTGACCATGGGAATCGCCAGCAAAAAACCTATCCGCTCAGCGCTAAAGCCTTCATTTTGTAGATACAAAGGCCAATAGGGGTACATGCCGCCCAACAGAGCAAAATAGAAAAAATAGAACCCCGATAGACGCCAGTAAGGCACTGGGGGAGATAGTGTCGAAGCTATAGATGGATCAACAGGTGGTACGACAGAGCTGTCTGAAGATTTGAGTTGCGCCTTTGCCACCTAATCAGAAAGCTCAGGAGGAACTTGCTTGAGATGATGACTTTCCTCACCCATCTGCCCGCGATGCCTCAGGGCTTGATCCATCAACACCAGTGCCAACATGGCCTCGGCAATCGGTGTCGCACGAATACCGACGCAGGGGTCATGCCTGCCAGTGGTAGACACTTCGACGGACTCACCCTCAATATTTATAGACTGCCCCGGCAGACGCAAACTGGAGGTCGGCTTTAGCGCCAGATGCGCAACAATAGTCTGGCCACTGGAAATACCGCCGATCACGCCACCAGCATGATTGGTTAAAAAACCTTCCGGGGTCATTTCATCTCGATGTTCTGTGCCTTTTTGTGTGACGCTTTCAAAACCATTACCTAGCTCAACACCCTTAACCGCATTAATGCCCATCAATGCGCTGGCGATGTCTGCATCCAGACGACTGAACACAGGCTCCCCCCAGCCCGGCGGCACACCGCGAGCGGTGACGGTAATTTTTGCACCAATAGAATTACCCTCTTTTGAGAGTTTCTGCATAAAGGTTTCCATGGCGGGCACTTTGTCTGCATCCGGGCAGAAAAAAGGATTATTGGCTATTTCATCCCAATCCACCTGCTCGATTTTTATCGGCCCGAGCTGGCTCAGATAACCGCGAACCTCAACGCCGTAATGCTCCAGAAGGTATTTCTTGGCGATGCCGCCTGCGGCTACTCGCATAGCTGTTTCTCGGGCTGAGGAACGCCCACCGCCACGATAGTCCCGCACGCCATACTTTTGCATATAGGTGTAATCCGCGTGAGCGGGTCGATAGATATCTTTTATGGCACTGTAATCTTTGGAGCGTTGATCAGTGTTTTCAATCAATAGACCAATAGGCGTGCCGGTGGTTTTACCCTCAAACACGCCCGATAAAATACGCACCTGATCTGCTTCCTGGCGCTGAGTGGTGTAGCGGGATTGTCCGGGTTTACGTCGATCAAGATCTTCCTGCAAGTCGGCTTCAGACAAAGCCAGTCCTGGCGGGCAGCCATCAACAATACAGCCTAAGGCCGCCCCGTGGCTCTCG
>JAHRWI010000275.1 GCA_019090225.1 Porticoccaceae bacterium | reverse complement strand
TTACCAGCCAGATAAAAGCCGGAGACCTGATGAAGTTTGCCGCTGCACAAGTGGGTGGTAAAGGTGGTGGTCGACCGGATATGGCACAGGGCGGCGGGGTGGATGTCGATGCTTTGCCCGTAGCGATAGATTCAGTTCATGACTGGATGAAAGAGCAACTAAGCTCCTAATTCAGCTTTCTCAAACTGGGACGGTAAAAAATCGTTTAGTTTGACCCTTAATTGGTATATATTGCCGCCCCTAAATTTTTGGGTCGGTATTTCCACAACTGCCTGTTGACAAGGCCCCACGCAGATCAATCTAGATGTGTCGGGTATTAGTGCAAAAATGAGTTTGATAGTCCAAAAGTATGGCGGCACTTCAGTCGGCTCGGTAGAGCGCATCGAAGCTGTGGCAAAAAAAGTTGCTGATTTCCGCGCCCTTGGCAATGAGGTGGTGGTGGTGGTGTCGGCTATGAGCGGGGAAACTAACCGACTTATCGGGCTGGCTAACAACATTACTGACTCACCTTCGCCTCGAGAAATGGACGTGCTGGTGTCAACCGGTGAGCAAGTTACGATTGCTCTGCTGGCGATGGCTCTGGAAAAAATAGGCTGCCCTGCTCGCTCTTATACTGGGGCTCAGGTACGAATTCTTACCGACAAAAGCCACACCAAGGCACGTATCGAGGATATTGATGTGCATCGGATGCAGGACGATTTAGCTGCTGGGCGGGTACTGGTAGTGGCTGGTTTTCAAGGTACAGATGCCGATGGCAATATCACTACCCTGGGTCGTGGCGGTTCGGATACCACGGCGGTGGCCCTGGCTGCAGCACTGAAAGCGGATGAATGTCAGATCTATACCGATGTCGATGGGGTTTATACGACTGATCCGCGCGTGGTGGAATCTGCCCAGCGGCTCGACCAAATCACCTTTGAAGAAATGCTGGAAATGGCAAGCCAGGGTTCAAAAGTGTTACAAATTAGAGCCGTGGAATTTGCTGGCAAGTACAAGGTGCCGCTGCGTGTATTGTCCAGTTTTGAAGATGGCCCCGGCACCCTGATTACTCTCGAGGAAGACGAAAGCATGGAAAAACCGGTGGTCTCAGGCATCGCTTTTAATCGCGATGAAGCTAAATTAACCATTCAAGGTATTCCCGACACCCCGGGTGTAGCCTATCGAATATTGGGACCAATCGGCGAGGCCAATATCGAAGTGGATGTCATTGTGCAAAACGTCTCCGAAGATGGCACCACGGCGCTGACCTTTACTGTGCACCGTAATGATATGAAGCGGGCCGAAGAAAAATTGCACGAAATTGCTAGAGATTTACAGGCACCCACAGTGATTGCAGATGCAGATATCGTCAAAGTGTCGTTGGTGGGAGTGGGAATGCGTTCTCATGCCGGTGTCGCATCGCAGATGTTTCAAACCCTCGCCGAACACAGTATCAATATCCAGATGATTACCACCTCAGAAATTAAGATTACGGTTGTGATTGAGGAAAAATATCTGGAATTGGCCGTTCGGGCCTTGCACACGTCCTTTGGTTTGGATGTTGTGGATCAAAGTGAGTAATTAAAGGTCGAAAAGACGATTACAGATTATTATATTATTTTAATATAAGTGTTTGGATTGTATTTTGGAATGCTTGGTATATCATTCGTACTTCGATACAGGATTTGTAGGTTATGGCTTACAAAATAATAAAAATATCACATGGAATGGCCGTATTTTCGGCATTGTAAACATCTAGGAGAGGACGATGTTAATTTTGACCAGACGTGTAGGAGAGACGTTGATTATTGGTGATGACGTTACTGTGACGGTGTTGGGTGTGAAAGGTAATCAGGTTCGCATAGGAGTGAATGCACCCCGTGAAGTATCGGTACACAGAGAAGAGATATACGAACGTATTCAAAATGAAAAGCAGCAAGGTGAAGGGGCTCATTAGCCCCTTTGTTTTTTCCGATGCTGTGGTATTATCGCGCCTCGTAAAACACCGTGGATAGGGTTCACACCCGCTGATTTTTCAGCATCAGAAGTTCCCGGAAGCCAGTAAATCAGAACTAATCTCCGGTGAGGTGGCCGAGCGGCTGAAGGCGCTCCCCTGCTAAGGGAGTATACGGCAACGTATCGAGGGTTCGAATCCCTCCCTCACCGCCAAAAAAATTGCTAATACCAGAAGCCCCGAGAGGGGCTTTTTTAGTTTTGGGGGTAAGTGAAGATCAGGATTTTGAATTCGGCTCAATAAATTCGACTATGGGTTTGGACAAGTATGTAAGAAGTCGTCTCGGAGTTGCGGTTGGGTTAACCGACGGCCTGCCAGGCTTGAGCTAATTAGTTCGCTGATTATAGAAGTCCTGCCACATATTTTAATTGCAGGGCGGCGAGGGCCGCATCGTAAGTGGCATTACTATGATTGCTGTGGGCCTGAACTCTCAGATTTTCAGCATCGAGTACTTCACTGTTGGTAATTAGCCCGGCCTGAAAGCGGTTCTCGCTTGAGCTGAGGTTTTCTTCGGCTTGTTCGATACTATCCCGAGTAATCTCAATACCTTGTTGGGCTGCCTGGAAGGCTAACCAGGCTTGCCGAACCTGCAGTGCTACCAAGCCGGACAGTTCATCTTCCTGGGCTTTGACAGCAGCGGCTTGACGCTGCAATTGCATGCTCCGGTGTCGACTGACGCCACCATCAAAAACATTCCAGACCATGCTGACATTGGCAGCCAGTACATCCTGATCGGTATTAATTCTGTTGTTATGGTGGAGATAGGTGCTGCTCAGTCCAAACTGTGGTTTGCTGGCAGCTTTGGCTACTTTGGCCGTTTCATCAAGCACCTCTGAGCGGTGCTTTAAGGTTTGAATATCGGCCCGCCTGCTCAAAGCCTGAGCGCTTAGCTCAGTGACTGGCAGGACTGACTTCGGAGAGTTTAGCGGCTCCAGAGCAAACTCAGTATCCAGCGCCCTGTTTAATAGGCGGTTGTAATTAGCTTTAGCCAATTCACTTTGATGGTTGGTCTGTAGTAATTGCTGTCGAGCATCTGCCAGTGCGACATTGGCGGTCAGAAGATTATTACGGGCCACCAGGCCCTGGCCCAGCAAATTCTCGACATCGCTTTGGTGGCTGGCAAGGCTCTCGACGTGGCTGCCTGCCAGTTCCACAGCGCTTTGAGTGCGCAAAATATCAATGTATGCCCTGGCGACCGCGATTTTAACGCTGCTGATAGAGTGTGAGGTATTTGCTATCGCGGCGGAGCGCTGGGCTTTGGCGGCGTTGATATCTGCAGTAATACGCCCCCCGGTATATAGGGGCAATGTTGTTGAGGCGCTGTAATAAGCTGATTCCTCATCGAAATAGGAAACGATAAAAGGGGTGGGGTTACCAATATCGGCTTCGAAGGTGGGTTTATCATCGAGTTTTAGATAGTCGGCGGCCAGAACAAGACTGGGTAAGCGTTCTGCATTAGCACTGGCGAGCTGAGAGTCCGCAGCGAACTCTTGTTGCTCGGCGGCTTTTATCTTGAAGTTCCCGGATAGGGCCAGTTGCCAGGCGTCTTCGAGACTTTCGGCATAGCTTAACGAGCCAATGGTCGCACATAAATCGCAGATTCCTACCAGGCTGATGAGTGTAAGGCGTGTTACTGAACTCATGATAGTTTGGCCTTGTCGAGATTTTTTTCTTCGTTAATCAAAAATTGATAAAATAGTAAGGGCACAACGATAACGGTGAGGATGGTGGAAACTACGGTTCCGGAAATTAGTGAAATCGCCAGCCCGCCGAAAATCGGATCGTTGATCATCACCGCGCTACCCAGCATGGTGGATACAGCGGTGAGCAAAATAGGCCGTATGCGCAGCAGAGTGCCCTGCAGAATAGCTTCACGAATAGGCATGCCTTCTTTACGGTAATCGAGGACAAAATCGATGATCAACAGTGAGTTTCTGACCACAATGCCGGCCAGGGCAATAATGCCAATGGCAGACGTTGCGCTAAAGGCCTGACCAAGTATCCAGTGGGCGGGGAATATACCAATGATGCCCAGCGGAATTGCCGACATGGCAATCAGCGGAATTTTGAACGACTGGTAATAGGCGGTCAGGAGAATATAGATAAACAGGATGGTCAGGCCAAAGGAGTTGGACATACCGTCAACGACATCGAGTAAGAGTCGCAATTCCCCGCCCCAAAGCAACTGGTAACCGTCAAGCGCATTGGGTGTCGATGCTGTCAAACCCAGGTTGCCGGTGTGAAGCCTGTGCCCACCGGAAATTTCCAGGCCATCGAGTTTTTTATCCAGCTCTAGTACGGCGTAAACAGGGGAAATATGGGTCAATTCACCGGCCACAAAGATCACCCGCTCGTAATCCTTATGAAAGACAGGTTTATCTGCGTCAACCAGTTCAAGCCTGGTTAACTCAGACAGGGGAATAGCATCACCTCGTTGATTAGAGATATACATCATTGAAAGGTCTGCTGGTTCAACGTTAAAACGCCGCGGCACCTCCATGGTGATGGGCACCGGATTTTTCTCGTCGGCTAGATGCGCCCGGCCTAGTTCCTCGCCATCGAGAATCCTGCGTAGCAGCGTGGCGATTTCGGCGGCGCTGACCCCGGCCAGAGCGGCTTTCTCTCGATCCACACTGATCCGGTATTCGCGGGTGTTATCGGGCACTGAGTCATAGACTTCGACCATGTCGTAGGTGTTTTCAAACTGCTCCTTAACCTGCTCAGCAGCGTCTGTCATAACATCAAGATCCTGGCCATGTATTTCAGCCAGTACCGTGGCTTGCATGGGTGGCCCGGGTGGGTCTTCGAGTAACTGAATGAGGCTGCCTGGGTAGCGTTGTTCAATGGCCTCTATCTGTGGCCGCATGTCATAGACGATGTCGATAGAGCTTTTACGGCGCTGGTTTTTGTCGGTCAAATTGACACGGATTTCTGCGTAGTGGGAGCCACGCTTATTCCTGGTTCCGCGCAAAAGACCGTTGAAATCGATAACCCCCGATTGGCCGATCCAGGTCTGGTAATCGGTAATATGCTCGTTGGCGCGCAGTACCACACTTAAATCCCGTGCCACTCGGTCGGTGATTTCGACGGGCGTTGTTTCGGGCATGGTGATGGCAATATTGAAGGTGTTTTTGTTGTCCCTCATCAGCATGGCCACAGGCACCCCTAAAAAGGATTGCGGACCGTTGACGCCTGCGGGTCTGATGAATTGCCAGGCTGACTGTAATATGGCCAGTAAAATAGTAAGGATGACTAGCCCGTAGACTACCCGCCGTAGCCCCCGCCGATCCAGCAACGGCACGAGTATCGACTGGAGCATATTAGCCAAGGTAAAACCTTTGCCATCGCCCAGCGGTAAATTAATACCCAGGCGTTTTGCCTGTTGCAGGCTTTCTTGCAGACGCTCCTGCAGTCGCAGTTGCTTACTCAATTGTGGGCCAGTTTTGAGGGTGGCTGGATCGAGTAATTTATACGCTGCCCAGGGCGTCACAATGTAGGCAATAAGCACCGACGCCAACATGGTCACCGGTACATTAAAAGCCAGGGGATAAAAATACTGCCCGAGCATGCCGGTCAGGACAAACTGTGAGGCAAAGGCGAGCATGATGGCGAAGGTGGCCAGGTTGGTCGGGTTGCCGATTTCATTGGTGGCGGCAATTACCGCCTGGCGTTTATCGCCATCGCCGAGTTCGACAAAGTGGCGGTGGATATTTTCCACCACAACGATGGCACCGTCGACCAACATGCCCAGCGACAGAATCAGTGCGAATAGCGTGACGCGGTTGATGGTCGGTCCAAACAGGTAATCTGTGCCAAGAGTAAGGGCGAGGATTAGAGGCACCGCGAAGCCGACGATAAGGGCTTCTTTCCAGCCCAGAAAAAACACCGTGACGATGACCACAGCAATCACAGCAATGACAAGATTTAGCATTAACAGATTGACCGCGTCGTTGGCCTTCTTGCCATCGTTGCGGGTGATGACCACTGCAACATCCCTGGGAATAATGCTCTCTTTCATCAACTCGATACGCGACAAGACCTCGTCGGCCATAAGCACGGCATTGCTGCCTGACTTCTTGGCAACAGCAATGGTCACAGCGGGCATTTCTGGGTCGCTGTGACTCTGGTGCTGGGTATCGTCAAAGCGGGCATCAGCGGGTCCAAAGGCGAGGCGGCTCAAAGTATCTCGATTTTGCACTGGGCCGTCGACAACAGTGGCGATATCGGCAAGATAAATTGGCTGTTGCTGATGGACACCAACAACGAGGCGCTTCAATTCATCGACGTGGCTTAACTGGCCCTTGAAAAAAATGTTTATGGATTCGCCACGGTTGACTGTTGCGCCCGCAGGCGAGTTTATATTGACGGCCTGAACGGCGTTGCGGATTTGGTCAAAGGCGATGCCATAGGCTTTGGTTTTCGCGGGGTCTACTTCAATTCTAATTTGTCGATCACGACCGCCTTTGACGTAGCTGGCCGATACCGTGTCAATACTCCGCAAACGCAGCAACACGCGATCAGCAATGCGTTTCAGCGCGTAGTCATCGTAATCGTGGGAGGCCAGGGTAATTGTGACGATAGGGACATTATCAACGTCGACACTTTTTATCATGGGCAGGCTTGCGTCTGGAGGTAAGACACTGAGGTGACCAAATATCTGGTCATACAGCTTTACCAGGGATAGCTCCTTGTCGGCACCCACTTCGAACTGGACATTGATAATACCCAGAGAATTCATAGCAGTAGCGAAGACGTGGTCAACACCTGAAATTTGTTTGATCACGTTTTCCAGGGGCTGGATGATCAACTGCTCGACTTCCAGGGGTGAGGCGCCGGGCAGCCCGATTATGATATCCGCGCCGGGCACGACAATTTGCGGGTTTTCTTCTCTTGGTGTGTAGGCAATGCCCACCACGCCGAGCAACAAACATCCGAGTACAAACAGGCTGGTAATACGCGAGGTAACAAAAAAACTAGCCAGTAGCCCGGCGGGGTTGAGTCGATCGTTGCTCACTGGGAAGTGTCCTGCCTGGTCTCGGAGATTGAATCTGTTTGTTGCGCCTGTATTAAATCACCTTCTCGGATATTGACCGGGATAATGGTGGCGATCCGTTCTCCGGCGCTTAGGCCAGCGGCGACTTCCATTATGTCAGGCCATTCTCGGCGAATACGCAGCCAGCGAAAGGCTACCTTGTTGTCCGCATCGATCACGTAGACTCCGCGCAAACCACCTTTTTCGACTAGGGCTGAATCAGGGATGGTGATATTCTCACTGTGACCAACGATAAACGTG
>JAHRWI010000274.1 GCA_019090225.1 Porticoccaceae bacterium | reverse complement strand
GACCTAAATTGAAGTCCGGGGCATCAATACCAATAAAGGCCGCTGGCGGTCGCGCGATAAAGTGATCTCGTAAACCGCGACGAATGCGTAATAAGGTAGTCAGGTTTTTTAGTGGTTCTACCAACCCCATCACCGATAGTGGTTCCATCGGGAACAGCGACTCGAGACCCGCTGCCATCATCAGGGGACCACCTACACCTTCAAAGTGAATAGTTGGATGTTTTTTCTTGATTGCTACCATTAAAGCCGCGCCCAGACGATCGCCGGACATTTCGCCTACCACCAGACCGATGCGCTGCACTGTGGTCATCGCAGACTGAGAACGCTAACGAATAATACCGCGTGTTGAACCGCGGATTGAATCAATGAATGGCTGTACCACGTCGTTGTGCTCTGCCAGCGCATCAAGTCTTGCCAATGCTTCGTCCTGCTTCAAACCCTGGCGATAGACTGTTTTATAGGCTCGATTGATTGCCTTAATCTGATCTTTGCTAAAACCCCGGCGCTCCAGGCCCACCTTGTTAATAGTCCGCGGCACCGCCGGATGGCCAGCAGCCATCACATAAGCGGGTAAGTCCTGATTCAGATAAGCACCCGCGCCCAAAAAAGCGTAAGCACCAATACGCACAAACTGATGGATGAGGGTATAGCCCGATAAAAACACCCAGTCCCCAACATGAATATGACCAGAAATAGAGGCATTATTGACCAGAATGGTGTGGTTACCTACCACGCAATCATGACCGATATGTACATAAGCCATAAACAGATTATCGTTACCGATCAGGGTTTCGCCATTATCCTGCATCGTACCTCGATGGACAGTCACCCCTTCACGAAAAATATTGCGGTCACCAATCACCAGACGGGTCGGCTCACCGTTATATTTCATGTCGGGCGTATCTTCACCGATGGTGGAGAACTGGAATATTCGGTTTTGCGCACCGATAACTGTCGGCCCTTGAATCACCACATGGGAGGCAACGACGGTGTCGTCACCGATAACTACATTCGGGCCAATAACAGTCAGCGGGCCAATCTCAACGCCTTTGCCAAGCTCGACCGATGGGTCAACAACGGCTGTGGGATGAATATTTGCCATCAGGTATCAAAACCCTGCAAGGCACAAAGAATGGTGGCCTGACAGGTCAGCTGTCCATCGACCGTCGAACGACATTTAAAGCGCCATATATTACGTTTGGTTGAATCGATTTCAGCCTCCAGCATGAGTTGATCGCCAGGTACTACGGGGCGTTTAAAACGCACACCGTCAACACCGGCGAACAGATACAGGGCGTCGTCTTCAGGCTGCTTGTTCACCGTCGCAAAACCCAACAGGCCGGCCGCCTGAGCCATAGCTTCGATTATCATCACACCCGGGAAAATGGGCTCTTTTGGAAAATGACCATTAAACACCTCTTCATTCATGGTGATATTTTTATACGCGAGAATACGCTTACCCAGCTCTATTTCAACAACCCGATCCACTAGCAGGAAGGGGTAGCGGTGCGGCAGGAGTTTCTGTATATCTTCAATGCGCATTTAATATCTCAAATTTAATGAATAAACTAATCGATTATTTCTGGCTTTTTTCAAGCTGTCTCAAACGCCTGGCCATATCGTCCAACTGACCAAATCTGGCCGCGTTCTTCCGCCATTTTGGGGTTTCGTACATATGTACGCCCGATGAGTACGAGCCTGGTTTATCGATAGACTTGGAGAGCGCGGTGCGAGCCATTGCCTGTACGTTGTCACATATTGTGACGTGACCAACAGCCCCTGCCTGACCTGCAAAAATACAGTTTTTACCGATGGTCGCACTGCCCGCGATACCCGCATAAGCCGCCATCGCGGTGTTCTCACCGAGGCGCACGTTGTGAGCTATCTGGACATGATTATCAAGCACCACACCATCCTCGATGACTGTGTTACCTAAAGCGCCCCGATCAATGGTCGTACAGGCTCCGATCTCGACTCGATCTCCGATCTCAACCCCGCCCAACTGGTGGATTTTTACCCACTGGCCGCGCTCATTAGCAAAACCAAAGCCATCTGCGCCAATCACCGCACTACTGTGAATAGTGACATTCAGGCCAATGCTAATACCGTGGTAAATACTGACATTTGCAGAAACCCGGGTATCGCAACCGATAGAGCTGTGATCGCCGATATAGGTGCCCGCACCGATGCTGACACCCGCCTCAATCACTACGCCTTCGCCGATAACCACGTGTGGGCCGATGGATGCTTCGGGTGATATTGTTGCGGAATCAGCGATAACCGCTGTTTCGTGGATGCCTATAGCTGCCTTTGGTGCGTCGTTAAACCAGGCGGTAATACGGGCATAGCCGACGTAAGGGTTATCAAGGATCAGTTTATTACCATGGTACTGATCCGCAAATCGGGGTTCGAGAATAACCGCCGATGCCGATGTTGACACCAATAATTTTTGATAACTTATATTTGCCAGAAAAGCCAGCTGACCTGGCCCCGCATCTTGCAGAGTATTGAGCCCTGCAACGACACAGTCAGGATCACCGCTCAGCTCAGCGCCAAGAAAATCAGCACACTCTCGCAAGGTGTAGACAGCGTCCATTAGCATCTCCCTGTTAGGCGTAAATACGGCAGCGTCAATTCCAGAAAACAATCCGTTCGGGGTAAGTAACGGTTGTTCCGATAGCCAATCTACCAAGCCTTAAGCTACAAAGCATTGTCATCGATTGAGCGGTCGTCGATTTAACGAGACGGCTAAACGAGGCTACTAAACAAGCTCGTCAAAATTATTGCGTCTTCTTATTAAGTCGATCAATGAGCTTAGATGTCAAATCCATGTCCGGTGTTGCTGAGATCACCGCTTCTCGTTGTAGCAATAGCGTGATTTTCCCTTCTGTCACCAGCTCCTTAACCGCTTCCAGAGCCTTGGGTTGCAGCTCCTCCATGATGCGATTTTGCAAATCCTTAATTTCAGCCTGAAGTTTGCGCGACACTAGCTCTAGATCTGCGCGCAAATATTCCGCCTTCTTCTGATACTCGACACGTTGCTCCTGTGACTGGGTCATGGCCTTGCCTTCGATTTCTTTTTGCAGGGCTTTCATATCTGCAGTGAGACTATCGAACTTGGCCTGCTGAGTAGAAAATTCTGAAGCGCTCTGCAACTCATCCTGACGCTGCTTGGCTACTTCGGTGCTAAATATGGCGCGCGTCACATCAATCACGGCAATTTCAGTTTCGGCAAACGCTGCGCCACTAAGTACCAATAAACTGCTTGCTAATACTAAAAATCTTTTCACATTATCCCCTTTAACTTTCATACCTGGCTGTTTTAAAACACACTCAGAAGCCCTGTCCCATAGAAAACTGGAAGACTTCTTTTTCATCGAACTCGTTATCATTAAATGGTGAAGCCAGGCTCACAGTTATCGGCCCAAACCCGCTTATCCACGTGCCACCGATTCCAAATGAGTAGCGTAACTCGCCGATATCGGGGCTAAAACAATTTTCCTGAAAGTCGTTACATTCAGTATCAAAGATATTACCCGCATCAAAAAACACGACTGCCTGAACACTGCGGTTGTCCTTCATAAAAGGCACCGGGAATATTAATTCAGCACTGCCCACGGCCTTAACATTACCACCAAAGGGATCGGGATCATCAAATCCGGGAAAGGGCGTATCTTGCGGACCCATTGAGTTACGCTTGTAACCCCGCACCGAGTTGAAGCCACCGCCGTAATAATTCTTAAAAAATGGCAAACGATCACTGTCACCCAAGCCAATCCCGTAACCAATATCTGTTTTTAAACGCAGGGTCAGACGCTTGGTGATGGGCTTGAAATACTGTGCAGCGTAACTCAACTTAATATAATCAAGATCCATACCCGGCACTGTGAACTCTATTCCTGCCCGCTGGGAGCTACCACGGGTCGCCAAAATCCCTCTATTCAGCGTCGACCGAGACCAATTCAGGTTGCCCGTTACCGTCGTGTAATTGTCACCATTATCCACCAAAAACTGGACGATTTCTAAAGACGGGAATACACCCACATCTATCGATAAATTTTCGACGTTCACGCCGTAAGTGATGCGCGAGGTCTCGCTCAGTGGATAACCAAAGCTGACGCCTGTGGTGAAACTGTCCGAGGTATATTCAGCCACATCGAAGTCACCATAATCCGTCGCTACGTAGGAAAACCGGTACCCAGCGCTGACACCATCTTTAGTGAAATAAGGATCATTTAAAGATACCGTCGCACTGGTGCGATACTTGCTCTGGTTAACACCAAAGCTGACCGCATTGCCGGTACCAAGGAAATTTTTCTCCTGAATATTACCGCCCAGAATAAGACCGGAACCCTGAGCCACACCGAGACTGGCTCCAACGCTACCCGATGGCTGCTCTTCGACGGTATAAAAAACGTCGAGTTGATCATTGGTTCCTGGCACCTCGCGGGTTTCAACTTTGACTTCTTTAAAATGACCGAGGCGCTCCAGACGCACTTTGGAGTGCTCGATCAGCTCCGTTGACGCAGAAGCGGCTTCGAGCTGTCGCATTTCACGGCGTAGCACTTCGTCGTCAGTTTTGGTGTTGCCTCGAAATTCAATGCGCCGAACATAAGCACGCTTACCGGGATTAACAAAGTAGGTGACGATTGCCGTTTTGTCATCTTCGTTGACTTCTGGATAGGCTTCTACTTCAGCAAAGGTATAGCCTTCAGTACCGAGCCGTTTGGTGATTAATTCTTTTGAGGTTGTCATCAAGGTCTGAGAGAAAATCAAACCTTCACGCATGATGATCAGTCGCCGCGCCTGCTCCTCGGTCATGATTAACTCACCGGCCAGTTCGACCTTGTTAACCGTGTACACCCCACCTTCGCTGACGTTGACCGTGATAAATACGGTATCTCTATCTGGGTTTATTGATACCTGGGTAGAATCGATTGAAAACTTCAGATAACCGCGATCAAGATACCAGGACTCGATCCGCTCAAGATCGCCAGACAGCTTTTCTCGAGCATATTTATCATCGTTAAGAAAAAACGACAGTAGGCCGGTGGTTTTTAAGTCAAATAAAGCAATTAATGTATCGTCGTCAAAAACATTATTGCCGACGATATTGATATGTTTAATCGCCGCTACCGAACCTTCATCGATAGTCAGAGTCACCGCCACCCTGTTGCGTGGCAGCTCACTCACTTCGGCGACCACGTCAGCTCCATAACGACCTTGAGAGACGTATTGCCGCCGCAACTCCTGACTCATACCCTGCAAGACCGATTGCCGGAATATCTGCCCCTCATCAAGACCTGCACCATGCAGGGCTTCGAGCAATTGCTCAGTCTCGATAGCTTTGTTGCCAGTGATATTAATTTCCGCAATGGCCGGGCGCTCGGTAACGATAATCACCAGTACGTCGCCATCCCGTGCAATGTGTATATCGTCGAAGTAGCCGGTCTGAAACAAGGCTCGTGTTGCCTCACGAACACCTTCTTCATCGATTAGCTCGCCCGCACTGACCGGCAGGGCGGAAAAAACGGTACCCGCTGACACCCGCTGTAAACCATCGACACGAATATCTTCGACCTGGAACAGTTCAGCATGGGCTAACGCGGAAAAAACGCACAACAGCAACGGCAATAAAAGTCGTTTCATGTAGGTTAAGGCAACTCTTTGTGGTTAATATTCAAACGATCAGTTACAGCCGAGCGACGTCATTGTATAGCGCCAGCACCATCAAACCAACGACAAAAAACAGTCCCAAACGATAACCCAACTCCTGCACTCGCATTGACACCGGGCTACCCTTGACCAATTCCGCAAAGTAATAAACGAGATGTCCGCCATCCAGGATAGGGATAGGCAGCAAATTCAACACCCCCAGACTGACACTCAACAGGGCCATAAACTGCAAAAATGCCGCCGCGCCGTAGCTCGCAGAAGCGCCTGCTACTTTAGCAATGGTGATAGGTCCACTCAAGTGTTCCAGCGAAATATCCCCTACTATCATTTTTTTCACGGAGTCCAGAATCATCACCGTCGTTTTACCGGTTTGCGACCAGGCTTTACCCAGGGCTGCCAGCACACCGTATTCAGTTTCTCGGTAAAAACCTTCAGGCCAGTCCGGCGCCACCACGCGCATACCCACCTGACCTATACGCTCCTTATCTTTAGTCACCACTAACTTCGGGGTCATACTTAGAGAGATGGCTTCACCACCACGCTCCACCAACACCAACAGACTTTGTCCAGGCCGGGCCCGAACATATTCGACCCAGGCAGCCCAGTCCTTTACATCATTACCATCGACCGATAACACCAGGTCGTTAGAGTGCATGCCAGCCAGGGCAGCAGGATCACCCGGGGTCAGTTGGTCGGCTATAGGTAGAACTTTAGGGCGGTATAAAATGATGCCAATGCTGCCGATAGGATCGGGATTCTTCGCGTCAATATCCCAACCCCGCAATGCGGCCTCACTTTCATATTCGAGATCAGAATCTGGATAACGGGCAGTGAAGCGAATCGCGCCGTCCTCACCAATTCGCCTTACCAGTTGCTCTCCAAGCTCCTGCCAGGTTGAGACCGGTTCGCCATCGACTGCAACAATTTCCTGACCACTCTCGAGGCCAGCGGCATCGGCAATAGATCCAGGAGTCACCTCACCAATGATCGGTGCCACGCCCTGCACACCCAGCATAAAAACAATCCAGTAGGCCAGCACTGCCAAGACAAAATTTGCCAGAGGCCCGGCAGCGACGGTTGCCATACGTTGAGCCACGGATTTTCGGTTGAAGGCATAGGGCAAATCGGCCTCTGCTACGTCACCCTCTCGTTCATCAACCATCTTAACGTAGCCACCCAGGGGCAATGCGGCGATGACAAACTCGGTATCGTAACGATCCCGCCAACGTAATAGTCCAGGACCAAAGCCTATAGAGAAGCGCAGCACTTTTATGCCACAACGCCGCGCCACCCAAAAGTGTCCAAACTCATGAACCGTAACCAACACACCCAGCACTACCAGGGTGTAAAAAATCATCTCAACTATCGCCATGCATCATCTCGAATTCGTGTTTATCCATCAGCTATTGTGTCTACAAAGCCATACCCTGCGCAGAGCTTAAGTAGTCACTGGTTTTTCGGGCCAAAAGCAAACTCCCGGGCCAAAGCGCGCGCCCTGATATCTGCGTCTTGGACTGCCCCAAGAGATTCGGGTTCACTGGTCGACCAACCTTGCATCACAACATCGACGACATCCGCTATCCGAGTAAAGGCAATTCTGCCCTCCAGAAAGGCCTCCACCGCAATCTCATTAGCGGCATTAAGCGCCGCTGGCGCATCACCACTGTCACGAACTGCCGCCCGCGCCAGACCCAGACAGGGGAATCTACTGATGTCTGGGGGTTCAAAACTTAAGGTTCCCGCCGCCGCCAAATCCAGCATCGCCACCCCGGATTCTATACGTTCTGGCCAGGCCAGTCCGTGAGCAATAGGCGTCCGCATATCTGGATTGCCTAATTGCGCCAATACCGAACCATCAGCGTATTCTACCAGAGAGTGCACAATGCTCTGGGGATGGATAATAATTTCCACATGGGCCTCATTGACGTCAAACAACCAGCAGGCCTCAATCAACTCGAGGCCCTTATTCATCATGGTCGCCGAATCCACAGAAATTTTTCTACCCATTGTCCAGTTCGGATGAGCACAGGCCTGATCCGGTGTAACTGAAGACAGTTCGTCTAAAGGCGTGGTACGGAAAGGTCCACCGGAGCCGGATAAGAGTAACTTTCTGACCCCGAGAATATCGATACCGAGAGCGCTATTTTTAGCCTTAACCTGTCTATTTGCATTTAGGTTTGCATTGGTCGCGCCACAGACAAAACTTTCAGGCAAGCACTGGAAGATGGCATTGTGCTCGCTATCGATCGGCAACAGCGTAGCCCCACTATCTCGCACCGCTGCCATAAACAAACCACCGGCCATGACCAGCGCCTCTTTATTGGCGAGTAAAACCTTTTTGCCCGCACGCACCGCCGCCAAGGTCGGCTCTAAACCAGCGGCACCGACAATCGCCGCCATCACCACGTCAACCTGATCATCCCCCGCCACCGCGGCCAGCCCTTCACTGCCGGACAAGACCTGAGTTTCTACCGGCACCCGCGTCTTCAGCCAATCCGCTGATTGTGTCGATGTAACTACCACATACCGAGGTTTAAATTGCTGGCACTGGCTGACCAGTTCTTTGAGGCGACTGTGACCAGTCAGAGCAAAAACGCTATATCTCAGTGGATGGCGCGCCACCACATCAAGGGTGCTGACGCCAATCGAGCCGGTTGAACCTAAGACAGTTAGTGCTTGCATAAAGATCGCCTGCGCCAATCACTCGCAGCAACGATTGCTTGCACGAATACCACAGAAGCCAAGCCAAAGGATAAAATACCAAGCCGACTGTTCATGATAAATGCTCATATAACAGAGCGTAGAGCAGAGTAAATACTGGCAATGCAGCCGTTAAACTGTCAATGCGATCAAGGACACCACCGTGGCCTGGCAAAATTGAACCACTGTCTTTTACTCCGCGATGACGCTTGACCATGCTCTCCAGCAAATCGCCCACCACTGAAGCCAGCCCTGTGGTGCCCGCTAACAATAACCAGGCCCACCACTGACTCTGTTCACTCGCCACAAATAGCGCATAGCAAACCGTCACCAGGGCAATAGCTGACACACCCCCGATCACTCCTTCCCAGGTTTTCCCTGGGCTGACCTGCTCAGCCAGCTTATGCTTCCCAAAGGCACGTCCAGAAAAAAATGCACCGATATCTGCCAGCGCGACAAGCAAGACAACACTCAGCACCAGCCACTCGCCGCCAGGCATGAGCACTAAAGCCGCTAATGCCACCCAGGTTGGCACCAACACCACAAAACCCATCGCCGCACACATCCAGGGCCGACCCCATAACAGCGCACTACTCGGATAACCCTGAATCCACAACAGCGCCAGAGCCCACCAAGCGCATGCCCAGGCAAGTACAGAGCGAAGGTGGTTGCCGAATAAATTACCGATTAAATTGCCCGATACCTTAGCCGTATCAAACCCCAGCCACAGCGCAGACAAAACCAGAGCAAGCGTGAGGCAAATCACATAAAGCCCACGAATAGCCTGGCTAGAGATATTTGCCAGGGCGCTCCACTCCCAGCCCCCATAAGCAACAACAACAGCCATAAGGATCATAAAACTGTGGGCTGGCAAATAAAACAGGGCAGCTAAAAAACCACTCGCCAGGATAATTGCAGTAATAACTCGCTGCTTAAGCACTAAGCGCCTTCACTTTTCGATAGCAGCAATTGACTGGAACTCAAACCGAAGCGACGCTTACGGCTCTGGTATTCGTTAATGGCAAGTGCAAAGGCATCCTCACCAAAATCGGGCCAATAACAGCTGGCAAAATAAAATTCTGTATAAGCCATCTGCCAGAGGAGGAAGTTACTGATTCGCTGCTCACCCGCGGTGCGGATACACAGGTCCGGCGGCGGAAGATCGGCAAGACACAGCTCCTCGGAAAACATCTCTTCAGTGATTGCAGCAGGGTCCAATTCACCCTGAGCGGCCTTTTCAGCCAGGGTACGGGCAGCTTCGGTAATATCCCAACGGCCGCCATAATCGACCGCCAAAATTAAATCCATATCGCCATCGGCGGTTTGTGCCTCGGCCTTTTCTATACGTTTTCGCAAACCCTTACTAAAACGCTCACGCTCGCCAATCACCCGGAGACGCACGTTCCTGTCCCGCAATTCCCGGGCTTCGCTTCTGATATAAGTGGCAAACAGCGTCAGCAAACCCCGCACTTCTGACTTGGGGCGTCGCCAGTTTTCGCTACTAAAGGCAAACAAGGTTAGCGCTTCGATACCATAATCACGACTGGCATTAAGAACATTACGCACGTTCTCAACCCCGGTTCGGTGCCCGGCGACGCCACTGAGCCCTCGCTCCTGAGCCCAGCGGTTATTGCCATCCATGATAATTGCCACGTGACGAAGCGGGCAGCTCAGGTCTAGACCAGCCAGATCAGTCATATTTTTATCTGAGCAGAAGCTATCAATTCAGATCTCCATCAGATCCTTTTCTTTGACACCGAGCGCCTCATCGATAGCGGCAATGAATCTATCAGTTATTTTCTGCACGTCATCCTGACCACGGCGATCTTCATCCTCAGTAATTTCTTTTTCTTTCAATAAGTCTTTGAAATCGGACAGGACATCACGCCGGATATTGCGTACCGCAACTTTGGAATTTTCTGCTTCCTTGCGGGCGTGGCGAATAAAGCCTTTACGGGTCTCTTCCGTCAGGGCTGGCATGGGAATACGAATAACCTCTCCCGCCGTCGAAGGATTCAACCCCAGGTCAGATTTCATAATGGCTTTTTCGATATCCTGAACCAGATTTTTTTCCCAGGG
>JAHRWI010000273.1 GCA_019090225.1 Porticoccaceae bacterium | reverse complement strand
TCTCAAATATTGAGGCTCGTTCTTCTTGCCGCGATGAGGCACCGGTGCCAGCCAGGGCGAATCGGTCTCAATCAACAATCGTTCAAGTGGAATCTTTTTAACAGTTTCTCGCAAGGACTCAGCGTTTTTAAAGGTCACAACTCCCGATATAGAGATATAAAAATTGAGATCAAGCGCGGCTTTAGCCATATCCCAGCTTTCAGTAAAGCAGTGTAAAACCCCGGCAACCGAAGGATCGACATGATCACGGAGAATACTCAGGGTTGCATCTTGTGCCTCGCGAGTATGCACAATCAATGGTTTGGCGACCTGCTTAGCGACCTGGGCATGAATAACGAAACTGTCTTCCTGCCATTGCTGTGTGTCGGCGCTATAAAAATTATCAATCCCGGTTTCACCGATGGCAATTACTTTATCTCGACGGGCTAGCTTGAGTAACTCTTCAGCGTCGGGAACAGGCTGAGCTTCTGATTGAAGCGGGTGAACACCCACCGAAGTGTAAACATTGTCCAAATGGCCAACCAGAGCCTGAAGGGTTTGCGCAGATTCAAGGGTTGTCGCCACGGATAGAAAACGCGTAACCCCTTGTTCACTACAGGCAGCCAGGAGCGCCTCTATAGACCCGCCATAGGGTTCCAGATCAAGGTAGTCAAGATGGCAGTGAGAATCGATCAGCAATACAATTCAACCAATATTGTGAAAACCCAAAAATAGACAACGCTACGACAGGAGAGCAAATTGCTAAAATAACTCTACAGGGTATAAGTGGGTCGCTCACTGGATAATAAGCCAGCGAGATGCACCTCTATTTTAGAGACAAGCATTGCGCTGCTTTCTTCAGGAAACTCAATGCCAACGCCCTGGCGTCGATGTCCAGAACTTCCAGCAGGGCTGACCCAGACAATTTTCCCGGTCAAGGGGATTTTGTCCGGCTCCTCCATTAAATCAAGGAGTACAAAAACATCATCGCCCAATGCAAATGATTTACGGGTCGGGACAAATAAACCATTGTTTTTCAAAAAAGGCATGTAGCATTTATACAACTCTTCGGCGTCGTTAAGCTCCAGATTAAGTATGCCACTGCGGATTCCACCACCATTTGTTTTCACTATTCCCACCTAACTTAACGAGTATTTCGACATCTGGATTAATGGTACCACAAGCATACCACCGGACATTATTTCGGCGAAGCAGATTCCCGTTGCCGCCACCCAGACAACAGCTCTTCGATCAACAACTGCGGGTTAGGGTTGGCTTTGCTCGCCAGTAATTTCCTGGCAAAGAGCAGCTGATCCATAAAAACAAAATGCCCCCGAGCGGGCAAGAGCTTTTTTGTAACGGCTCTCGACACACTTTTAGTCTGGGCGGCTAACATCCACTCGATCAAATCGGTGGGAGCGACAAATTTCCATTGCTCGGCAGCTTCAACAGGCGACAAAACCCCCTGAGTAAGATTATCCAACATGGTCTCAAACTGCTTAATTTGTTCGAGAGAGTTATCACCGATAAGGCGCGCCGCCCGCAGCGGTCGCCCCCCAGCCGCCTCCAGAAGCGATACATAATCATCTGTTTCGACTTGATCACGCAACCACGCTATAGCCTGATCAAGACCAGGAGCCGGGAATAAAAACTGCTGACAACGACTACGGATGGTCGCCAACAATTCACCTTGTTGATGATGAATAAGAATCAACAAAGTCGCTTTGCCGGGTTCTTCGAGGGTTTTTAACAGGGCATTGGCGGCATTGTGAGTCATCGCTTCGGCTGGATTAATCAACATCACTCGCCAGCCGCTAAGCATAGCTGTGCCGGCAGAAAACCCGGCGAGCCCTCTTACCGCATCTACCGATATGGCCTTGCCTTTGCTCTCCGGTTCAAGCAATAAAAAGTCTGGGTGTGAGCCAGCCCCCACCAGCAGGCAAGCCTTACAAGACGAACACGCCTGGCCATCAACAGGCGATTGACAAAGCACCCGGGCAACCAGGGCCATAGCAAAATGATACTTACCAACCTCAGAGGGGCCACTCATCAATACCCCATGGGGTAACTTCCAAGTATCAAGCAGGCCCTCAAACGCTTGCCATTGCCGCTTCTGCCAGGCGTAGGGCATATTCAGTGGCTTGTCTTCATGAGTGGTCATTGAGCGATAAACCCAGAATAAAACGCGTCCAGCACGCTATTGATATCGGCGGCCACCTGCTGCTCATTTTGAGACGCATCAATTAGACTAAAGCGCTCAGGCTGACTGTCGATTTGCCGGTGATAGCCCTGGCGAACACGATCAAAGAAGGCCAGTTCTTGAATTTCAAAGCGATCGCGCTCACCGCGCTTTTGAACCCTGCTCAGACCGACCTCAGGTTCAATATCCAACACCAGAGTTAGATCGGGCTGTAGCCCACCGTGCACCAGGTCGGCCAATGTTTGGATCAGGTGAAGATCAACTCCCCTGCCACCGCCCTGATAGGCAAACGTGGCATCGGTAAAACGATCACATAACACCCAGATGCCTTTATTCAGTGCTGGCAATATTTTCTCAGACAGATGTTGCGCCCGTGCCGCGAACATTAATAATAATTCAGCCATAACGTCCACTGACTGGGTACGATGACTCAGTAATAAAGTCCGCACTTCCTCACCAAGCTCTGTGCCACCCGGCTCTCGGGTGCTGATGAAATCGATGCCTCGGCTAGACAGCCATTGTTCAATACAGGCAACATTAGTGCTCTTGCCAACGCCCTCTGTGCCCTCAAGCGTAATAAACTTACCTTTCATATTGAACCCATGCTGCAAACTAATATGTGCTTATCCGCGTTTTATCGACTATTTAGTGGTCGCTGATTTATCGCTCAAGGGAGAAGATCGATAAGCCTTCGCCCGACTCTTAATCTGATACTTCCGAACCGCCCGGTTGTGCTCATCAAGGCTAATAGAAAAATAATGACTGCCATCGCCCTTACCGACAAAAAACAAGGCTTTCCCGACTGCCGGATGCAAGGCTGCTTTTATAGCAGCAAGACCTGGGTTAGCTATCGGGGTCGGCGGCAAACCGGTATTCAGGTAGGTATTATAAGCAGATGCCTGGCGTAAGTGCTGCCGGGTCAGGTTACCTTGAAAGCCCTCACCCAGGCCATAGATAACCGTAGGGTCCGTTTGTAAACGCATACCTTTTTGTAAGCGTAAAACAAAAACTCCAGCGATTTGAGGTCTCTCGTCTGGCACCCCGGTTTCCTTTTCTATAATCGAGGCCATTATTAATGCTTCGTAGGGGTTTTCGTAAGGTAGCCCAGCTTCTCGTTCCGCCCACAATGACTCCAGTTGACCTGCCATTTGCTGATAGGCCCGCCGCAGTATCGACAAATCGCTGTCGCCTGACACGTAGGCGTAGGTGTCAGGCGCAAACCATCCTTCTGGATTAGTACGACTGATGGCTAAGCTGTCGGCGATGTCCCTGTAAGTTCGGCCCCCCAGGGTCTGATCAAGGCCTTTGGCCCCGGCCAGGGCAGCACGCCATTGCTTCAAGGTCCAACCTTCTGGAAAGGTAATCTTGTGCTGCTGAACTGCGCCGCTGGTCAATTTCGCCAACAAGCTCACCAGCGTCTCACCGGAAGATAATTGATAGCCACCAGCTTTAATATCGCTTAGCCCGTACAGGCGAGCATATATTTTTAGTACCAGCGAGGACTCGAGAATACTCTCATCGACGAGATCATCGGCGATTACATTAAGGCCCGCACCACGGCTGACAGTAAGCTCATAGCCATCTGCGGCTATCGCTAAGGGCTGAGCTATCGCCTCTTGAAACCACCACCACAGCGCCACCGCACATACGGCTATCGCGGCAAGAAACGTCAGCGCTACTCGCCGAAGCATGGGTAGTGCTTCCCTAACTCAGCTTGAATTAACGCGGTCTGCGTCAATGCACTAGAAGGTGTCCTTACTGCTGAAAACAAGGTTTGATTTAGACCTGTAATCTCCATCACCGAACTCACCCCCCTGACCGCATTACAAATAAATACCTCTTCCGCCACCTGCAATATGCCGAGGTCAATATCCTGACATCGCGGAGTCAAACCTACAGCCGGTATCACCTGCTCCATTAACAACTGCCGCATGACTCCAGCCACACCCGATCTCTGCAAGGACGGCGTTAACCATTGTCCCTGGTATAAAACAAACAGGTTGCTACTAAGCGCTTCGATAACATTGCCAGTCTGATCAAGCAGTAAGCCATCGCTGTTTGGGGGCAACTCGGCGGCAGCCATTACCTGATCCAGGCGGTTTAAGTGTTTGATGCCCGCCAGGCGAGGGTTGTCGGGTAAGCGGTATTCGCAAAGCTTTAACCTTACTTCACTCACCCCCCCATCCAGGGGGAAATACTGAATCAAGCAGCGCGGTTTTACTTCCTTGTTAGTAGAATGATAAGGATAACCTCGTAATCCATCACCTGCGGTCAACACTAATTTAAGTAAACCTTCGGCCGGTAATTTGGGCAATATAAAGTCAAGTTGGTGCTTTATAGCCTTCAGGTCGCAGACTATCGACAGGGTTCTGGCTCCGCTTTCTAGCCGATCCAGATGTAAATCCAACAATGGCAGATTGCCCTGCCATAAGCGCATCGTCTCAAATAGGCCATGGCCGTAAAGAAACCCTCGGTCGCTTGCGGGTATAGACTCGGCAGGCTCTCCATCGACAAATAATTCAGTCACGAACATAGACCAGGCGTTTAACCCGTACCAGCAAACTCACCGGACAAGCCCACAAGGTTGGCCCGCCGATGCGTATCGTAGGCCGGGGCCACAATGATAACGGGACAATAAATGGAAAAAACCGCCCATGTAGCACCAGGCGGCTTGATATCGAGGAAACTACTTTAAATTGTTATTGATATAGGTAATTGCGTCTTGAACGGAAGCCAGTTTTTCGGCGTCCTCATCAGGTATTTCGGTATCGAACTCTTCTTCAAGAGCCATGATCAGTTCTACGGTATCGAGAGAATCAGCACCCAGATCGTCCACAAATGAGGAATCTGGCTTTACATCTTCTTCTTTCACGCCCAGTTGCTCGGCGACCATTTTTAATACGCGTTCGTCAATGCTACTCATGACAATCATTGCTCCTGTTGATAGGGGTTTTGTTCAGATTTCTTTGTTCAAGCCATTCTGGTCAAGTTGTTCCGTCCATTGTCCATTTGGACTTTTTCTAGTTAAAAAGGCTTAGCCTGCCTAACTTGGTGGCGCATTTTACCTGAAAAATTTTAATACGTAACCGCTTTTATGCGCTCATAAAAGAAGGTCTATTTCGACCTAATTCATGTACATGCCGCCGTTGACTTCAATCGTTTCACCGGTTATGTAAGCTCCGCCATCACCGGCCAAAAAAGTCACTACGGATGCTACCTCTTCAGGCTCACCGAACCGCGCTAAGGGTATATTGGTCAACATCGCTTCACGATTGCTATCACTCAACTCCCGGGTCATGTCGGTATCAATAAAACCCGGTGCCACGGTATTAACGGTAATATTACGAGAGCCTATCTCCTTAGCCAGAGAACGCCCAAAGCCAGCTACCCCTGCTTTGGTAGCCGCATAGTTGGTCTGCCCAGCATTGCCCATAGAGCCAACTACCGAACTGATATTGATAATTCTGCCCCAACGGGCTTTGGTCATGCCTTTAACACAGGCTTTGCTCAACCTGAAAATGCCGGTGAGGTTGGTATCGAGCACCGCGTTCCACTCATCGTCTTTCATGCGCATCAGGATATTGTCTCGGGTGATCCCGGCATTGTTGACCAAGATAAGCGGTGCACCATACTCTTCAGTTATGGTTTTCACCGTCGCGCTGATATCATCGGCATCGGCAACGTCGAGCCGTAAGCCTTTACCCACGACGTTTTTTTCGCCGAAGCGTTGAGTAATCCGCGCTGCACCCTCTTCAGAGGTGGCCGTGCCGATCACAGTTGCTCCAGCAGCGCCCAAAGTATCGGCAATTGCCGCTCCGATACCCCTGCTCGCACCCGTAACCAGTGCGATTTTGCCTTCAAAATTCATACCTGCCTCTCCGTTTGATTCCTGCTTATCATCATCATTTTACCTACTGTTATAACTAGTAGAACTAACAGACTATAGCTAAGCAGCACTAACAGCCTGGACTGCCTGATTAAGACTATCTGGCGCATCGGTAGACAACAATTGCAAACTTTTATCGATACGTTTATTTAAGCCGCACAAGACCTTACCCGGCCCGCATTCAACGGTAGTCTCCACGCCTTTGCTAAGCAACAACTTGACGCAGTCGACCCAGCGCACAGGACTGTAGATTTGCTCAACCATCAAATCACGAATACGCTCAGGATCAGTCTCTATTGAGGCGTGAACATTTTGTACCACCGGAATTTGTGGAGCATGAAAAGTGACCCCGGCAAGATCCTGAGCCAATCGATCAGCAGCGGGTTTCATCATTTGAGTATGAAACGGCGCGCTGACCGCCAGCGGCATGGCCCGCTTGGCCCCCGCCGCTTTGCACAACTCGACAGCTCGATCTATAGCGCCGCTGGCACCGGCAATTACCACCTGGCCCGGGGCATTAAAATTAACCGGCCTGACCTCTTCACCCTGCTCGGCCTGCTCGCAACACTGGCTAATCGCCGCATCATCCAGTCCAATCACGGCAGCCATTGCGCCCTGCCCTTCAGGCACAGCTTGCTGCATATACGCGCCACGCAAACGGACTAAATTAACGGCATCAGTAAACTCAACGACACCACCACAAACCAGAGCCGACCATTCGCCAAGACTGTGCCCCGCTAAAAATGCCGGTTGAACATCATTCTGACTCGCCCAGACTCGCCATAACGCAACGCTCGCGCTTAATAAGATTGGCTGGGTTCGCTCAGTCAGATTAATGTCTTCCTGACTGCCGTTTTGAACCATATCCCAGATATCGTAGCCCAGCACGTCTGCCGCCTGGTTAAAGGTCTCTAAAACAAGCGGGCTTTGACTGGCAAAGTCGGCGAGCATACCGATCTTCTGTGAGCCCTGACCGGGAAACACAAAGGCGAGTTTATTGTTTACTGTCATATATCCCTCAATAATTGTCTGACGGGTTTAGTTTGAAATCTTTTGACCCAAGGCTAAGCTTGAGCCATATAATTTTTGAGATAGCGGGCTACCTGCCCGGTAACATCCGCTTGATGGGCCTGAGCAGCTCGTTCTAGAGCGCCGCAATAGCCTGCTTTATCAGCACTGCCATGGCTTTTTATTACCACCGCATTTAAGCCGAGTAATATCGCCCCATTAAATTGGCCCGGATCAAAAGCCTGCCTCAGCCCAGCGTAAACACCTTCGCTCTCCAAACCAGATGGAACGCTCAAGTCTGCTTCCGGCGATTTCGCCAGGGCAGGTTTCAGGGATGGCTGCATCGATGATTTTGCTAACATCAGGTGCTCCAGAATCATTCGAGCTGCGCCTTCGATAGCTTTCAAGGTGACGTTTCCGACAAAACCATCACATATGACAATCTCGATGCCCCCGCGCAGTAAGTCATCCGCTTCAATAAAACCCGTGTAGTTCAAAATAGAGTTTGCAGCCAGTAATTCGGCCGCTTCTTTAACGACTTTATTACCCTTAATTCTCTCTTTACCGATATTGAGCAAAGCACAGGGCGGCTGAGCTATCTGCTCCAGGGCACTGACCAGGGCCGTCGCCATCAAGGCGAATTGTTGCAACTGCTGAGCCGAGCAATCGACATTGGCTCCTGCATCTAGCAGATAACATCGGCCTTCCTGCCTCGGTAGCGCTGTGCAAATCGCGGGGCGATCAATGCCCTCACTAATACCTAGGAGCTTTAGCCCCATGGCCATCAAGGCACCGGTATTACCGCCACTGATACAGGCGCCCGCACTGCCCTGGGCAACAGACTGTAGCGCCAGCCACATTGATGAATCTTGTTTATGCCGCAAAGCGGCAGAGGGTGATTCCTGATCACTAACGACCTGGGAACTATATTGAACACGGCATCGATCGATACCGAGAGGATCTCTGTTAGGGAAGTGTTTTAGCAGCTCGTCTTCCAGACCGTATAAAACTAATTCGGCATCTGGGTTATTGCTGAGAAAACGAATTGCTGCGGGGACGATGACCGCTGGCCCTCCGTCCCCGCCCATAGCATCTACTGCAAGTTGCAGTCGCCCTGCCAAAACGAATTAATCGTTGCTATCGCTCTCAATCACCTTGTTACCACGGTAAAAACCATCGGCAGTAACGTGATGACGAATATGCTTTTCGCCGCTGACCTGATCCACAGACAAGGTAGCGCCCGCACCTAAGGCATCATGAGAGCGGCGCATACCGCGTTTAGATCTTGTTTTACGACTCTTCTGTACAGCCATTGCTGTCTCCTTCGTTCAGGTTGGCCAGGTGAAATAACTACCCGGCTGTTATGTATCTTAAATCTGACTATTCAAAGTCAGGATTCTTGCTCAATTCACTCAGCTTCTTATTCCACTTCGCAGCTAACACCCTTAATAGGGAGTTAGCAGAAGCATGTGTTCTGAGTGA
>JAHRWI010000272.1 GCA_019090225.1 Porticoccaceae bacterium | reverse complement strand
ATTCAGAAACCGTGCGCCGCACCTCGTGATCGTAGACCTTACCTTCTTCAAAATCTTCAAAATACAAACCCGCCATAATGGCCTCCTTAAAATTGTGTTGTAAGTCGTGCTCTCAGTTGTGCAATCAGTTGAGATGGCGAATTGTAGCACCTGGATTGGGAAAATATGACCATCCAGCGGCATGACCAATCGAAAGCTCGCACCGATCTTAAGCATGGCCCACCGTCAACACTAACGACTCCGACTTGTACATACCCGCTGGCCCGGTACAATTTGCCGTCATAACAGATAACTCATCAGCGCCATCACCAACGCCAGGACACAACACACCATGACTACAGCCACTCCCGCCGCTCAGGAAAAGCCAAGCTTTGAAGAAGTCGTTAAACAACGTCGATCAGTTCGCGGCTTCTTACCCAAACCCGTACCGAAAGAAATACTGCATAAAGTCTTTACCCTGGCCCAGCTGGCACCCTCTAACTGCAACATCCAGCCCTGGACGGTCTCCGTCGCTTCCGTCGATAGCTGCAAACAATTGCGGGATAAATTTGTTGATGCCGTGCGCAACGGCGTGCGGCCCAACCCGGACCACGCCCGCGTCGATAAATTTGAAGGCGTCTACCGAAAGCGCCAGGTCGATACCGCCGTTGCCCTGTATGGCAATATGAATATCGCCCGCGATGATAACGATGGCCGCAGGCGCGCGTCCCTGAGAAACTTCGAGTTTTTTGATGCCCCCCATGCTGCGTTTATCTCTATGCCGAAAATATTTAATGAATCCGTAGCCGTCGATGTCGGTATGTACGCGCAAAACTTAATGCTCGCCATGACAGCCTACGGCATCGGCTCATGTGCCCAGGCCAGTGTCAGCCGTTACCCGGATATTATTCGAGAACACTTCGGTCTGGACGAATCGCTAGGTGTCTTGATGGGGATTTCTTTTGGATACGAAGACCCTTCCGTACCGGCCAACAAAACCATAGTGCCCCGTGCCGATATCGAAGATGAAGTGAAGTTTCTGGATTAAAGACAGAAGACCTAAAGCCTCAAAATATCAAGTTTAAGGCCTATAAACAAAGCTTAGAAGAATCATTATACGGCCTTATAAACCGCCAGAAATCATGGGCATTTTGGGTTTCCAAGTGGCCTATACTTACCAAAGCACACTCGATATTTGCGCTCAGCTAACCTTAACCCAGGGGATATAAAAATGGCTTTATCAAAAAAACTGCTTGCAGAGCTTATTGGAACATTCTGGTTAGTCCTTGGCGGCTGCGGGAGCGCCGTTCTCGCTGCCGGTTTCCCAGATGTCGGCATTGGCCTACTCGGTGTATCCCTGGCTTTCGGCCTTACCGTATTAACCATGGCCTTTGCCATTGGCCATATTTCCGGCTGCCACCTAAATCCGGCCGTGTCGATAGGTCTCTGGTCAGGTGGACGCTTTCCAGCTGCTGAGCTAGGCCCCTACATTTTCGCCCAGGTCATTGGCGGTATAAGCGGCGCCGCAGTCTTATACCTAATGGCCTCGGGTCAGGCCGGTTTTGATGCAACAGCAGGCTTCGCTTCGAACGGTTTTGGAGAACACTCGCCTGGTGGTTACAGCTTAACGGCAGCATTAGTCACCGAAATAGTGATGACCTTTATGTTTTTGATCATCATCCTGGGAGCAACCGACAAACGTGCGCCAGTCGGCTTTGCGCCCATCGCCATAGGTCTGGGCCTGACACTGATTCACCTGATCAGCATTCCGGTTACCAACACCTCCGTAAACCCCGCTAGAAGCACCGGCGTGGCAATATTCCAGGGTAGCTGGGCTCTGTCACAATTATGGCTGTTTTGGCTTGCGCCTATAGTAGGCGCTGTTTTAGCAGGGTTTGTATCCCGATGGTTTGATGATAAGGGTGAAGCGACATCTTAAATTATTGAGTCCCACGCTACACTTGATATAGGCCTTGATACAGAACCCAAGGCCTGATTATTAATCAATAAGAATAACGATCCGGCCCCAGGTAGTTATCTGGAACGCCGTACATTTCTCTGCGAGTAGTACGGCGTTTATGTATATATTCGGCCTCGGCAAAGCTGATGTGATCCATGTTCTTATCCCGGCGAAGAGTTAATCTATTTTAATGGATTGGTGCGGTTTATTCAGCATTTCCCTAGCTGGGCTTTTATCGGCCTGTGGCCAGGAGATAAAAATACGACTGAGAACCTGGACTATTTCAATGGGCGAAAAAGTATCAACCTCGATCCCAGAAAACGGCTTTATGCGAACCGGCTTGTCGGGAGCTGCCCCCTTGGAGTTCTGTCAATAACTGTACGCAGAATCGTTCCAAACATTAAACAATCAAACTATCAGCGGGACCCAGCACTCCTTTACCACCCCGATTAACGACATGGGTACAAATTTCAGTCGTAGAAACATCAGAATGGCCCAATAACTCCTGGATGGTACGTAAATCAAAACCAGCCTCAAGCAAATGGGTAGCAAAACTGTGGCGGAAGCTGTGAGAACGGGCAGGTTTTTTGACGTTTGCTGCACGTACGGCTCTAGTCAGCTGTTTCCCCAGGCTCGACGGGTGCATATGATGTCGACGGAGGACGCTCGTACGCGGATCACGAGCGATATTGTTTGATGGAAACGTACTGCCAGCCGGTTTCCCGCGTAGTCCGAGGGTATTTCCTTTGCAGTGCATCGAGCAAAAAGACTTCACCATAGCCCTC
This sequence comes from Porticoccaceae bacterium, assembly GCA_019090225.1. Taxonomy (GTDB): domain Bacteria; phylum Pseudomonadota; class Gammaproteobacteria; order Pseudomonadales; family Porticoccaceae; genus HB2-32-21. Next base: position 772 of record JAHRWI010000272.1, on the reverse strand, counting down.
ACTGATATCCTGGGCATGTAAGCACTCTACGGTTTCGATTTGCGCCCTCAACGCGGGTATTAATCGTTGCGGCAACATCGTGGCGCGGTCTTTATTACCTTTACCGCTGCGAACAATAATATTGTTACTTACGGAGTCAATGTCTTTGATGCGTAAAGACAACAGCTCAGCTTTTCGCATTCCCGCGCCATACATCAGTTCCACCTGTAAGCGATACACACCCCGTAGATGGGACAGGATATCGACAATTTCATCACAACTGTAAACCACTGGAAGACGGCGATAGACGCGTGCCGGGGTGTATTGAAGATTATCGACATCGACCCCCTTAAACCGTTTGTACAGGTATACCAGTGCGTTCAAAGCCGTCCGCTGGATATTGGCTGAGCATGATCGGTTGATAGCCAAATCCGCAAGAAAGGCTTCAATCTCGAAATTTCCCATTTGTTTTGGGGTGGCGCTTGTTGTGAAAGAAAATAAAGCGTTTTATCCAGTGAATATAGGTTTGCTCGGTTCGGTAGGCAAGGCCATTTTTGCGGATATGAATACGCACCTGATCAGGGAAAAGGGGCGAACTCGTGTTTGCTGGCGGGCGAATATCATCCATGACGCCGACTTTGTACTGTTGTTACATACAGCATTGATAATAGCTGAGAGTACGTCAACCTGCCAACATCACCGGACATGTTCCGACTATCACACTGATGACTCGTAACTCTTTGATGTTTACAGTATAAAAATATATGCTCAAGAGAACGGATTTTGCGGATCT
>JAHRWI010000271.1 GCA_019090225.1 Porticoccaceae bacterium | reverse complement strand
TAGGCGGTCAGTCTGAAGTTCGCCTGGTAAGTTGTTTAGCGTATGGGTAATGATATATCGATTGGCGGAGATAATGGCTCGAGTAAATTCTGGATTCCTCAACAACGTGGCTGCTTTATCTACCAGTTCGTCATGTTGTTGCTTGAGCGAGAGCTGGAAGTGGATTCGGGCCACCTGCAAGGATTGCTCATTTTGTTGTTTCAAATGACTTTTGGTCGTGCGATTAACTGCCGTGAGCGTTATAGCCTGAATGGTAATAAAAAGTGCAACGAACAGTACCTGAATTTTTGTTTGGAAACGCATAGGTTGTAAACGCATATACCCTTATCTGGATCTGCTGCATTGTGAATGTTCTTGCAGATCACAAAATTCAGAAATTGTTAAAATTTTATGTGCAGCTTTATTACGTAATATTACGCAATCTTGCAGACAGCACCTGAATGCTGATTTTAGACTGCTATAAGCTCTATAGGTGCCCACCAAATTACCCTGGAAGGAGGATTGCTTGGCAAAAATTGGGTTATCTGCCGTCAAATCAGACAGTTGTAGTCCCGATGTGGCTATTTTTCGCTCTATCTATAGTGATTTCATTGCCAGCTGGGAGGGGGGCCGGAAAGTCGACCAGACTTCTGCTAAGGTTAGATAGTAAGTTATTAGGTGCGAATAACATTAATTGTGGTGTTGGAAGCGCATATGATCAAACGACAAAACCATACCGTTTAGGGGAGGCAGGAGATGTCAAAAGAAGAACGTTCATCTACGCTGGGCGAGTTAAAGAAGTCCGGCCATCAGGTCTTGCCGATCCGAGAGGAGATGCAACGTAACCTGATTCGGAAATTGTCGGCAGGCGAAGCACTGTTTACCGGCATTATTGGCTATCAGGATACGGTCATTCCTCAACTCGAAAATGCCATTCTGGCGGGTCAGGATATTGTTCTACTGGGTGAGCGGGGTCAGGCTAAAACCCGAATACTACGTTCTCTGGTCGAATTGTTGGACGAATACACACCCATTATTGGTGGTGTCGAGATTCCCGAGAACCCCTATGAGCCTATCTCCGCCCAGGCGAAAGCACTGGTCGCAGAGCAGGGTGATGCCACGCCCATTAGCTGGCTGCATCGCGACCAGCGCTATGGTGAAAAGCTGGCAACGCCGGATATTACCGTGGCTGATTTAATCGGCGAGGTTGACCCCATCAAGGTGGCAGAAGGACGTTATTTATCGGACGAGCTAACCCTGCATTACGGCTTAATCCCCAAAACCAATCGCGGTATTTTTGCCATTAATGAATTGCCCGATCTGGCCGAACGTATTCAGGTGGGCCTGTTGAATATCATGGAGGAGCGGGATATTCAGATTCGTGGCCACAAAGTTCGCCTGCCCATGGATATGCTGGTCATTGCAACGGCCAACCCCGAGGATTACACCAATCGGGGTCGCATTATCACGCCGCTGAAAGACCGTTTCGGCTCCCAGATCCGCACTCACTACCCCACCGAGCGGGATCAGGAAGTGCAAATCATGGAGCAGGAATATCAGCATGCCTCCGTTGAAGGCTACAGCCTCGCTGTGCCTGAATATATGAAAGAGATTGTCGTTGAGGTGAGTCAGTCGGCCCGGAAATCCCCCGATATCAGTCAGCGCTCAGGGGTGTCGGTGCGGGCCTCCATTGCTAATTATGAAAACCTGATTGCCAATGCTCTGCGCCGAGCCATCCGTTTAAAAGACGACACTATTGCGCCGAGGATTTCAGACTTGCCGTTTTTGATACCGGCGCTGTCCGGCAAAATTGAGTTCGAAGTGCTGGAGGAGGATCAGGAAGAAGAAGTCCTGCAACAATTGTTTGAAAATGCGGTGAAGACGATTTTTGCCAACTACTTTTCCATCGATGATGTCGAGTTGATCGCCACAACCTTTAACAGTGAAACCTCGGTTGACACCGGTGAAGGCCTGCATTCAGGGTTTTATCAGGATGTGATCGGCCAGATTCCTGGTCTGGGGGAGGCGGTGTCCCGGCTGACCCCATCCGATAATCCGGCGCTGCGGGCTTCGGCGGTGGAGTTTATTCTCGAAGGTTTGTATGTCAATAATTTGCTCAGCAAAGATGCCATGCAAGGTCAATTTGTTTATCGTGGCTAGCTTGCTCGACGTCTGTTTATCAAGGCCTGTTCATCCAGGCCTGCTCATCTAGGTTAAGGAGAGAGCTGAAAATGGCCACTTCATACACAAGTTTATACCGTTATTTTGAATGGGACGGTACACAACGAGAAGGGCATAGCGCCGATGACTTGATGGGTGCCCTGTCCGATGATTTTTTGTATTCCGGTGATATTCAGCAAGCCTTGAAAGCCATGCTCCGGCGCGGCACACCGATGATGGGTGGGCAGCGTATGTCGGGTGTTCACGACATGATTCGCAAGCTGCGCCAACAGCGACGGGAACAGTTGCAGCGCTATAACCTTGATAGCGTTTTTGATGACCTCAAAGAGCAGCTAGAGCAAATTCTGGATATGGAAAGAAGTACCGTCGAAGACTGGCTGGAGGGTCGAAGTAGGTCTGACGGCGAGCAAGATGATCAGGAGAGTGATTCAGGCCCGCAAGGTTCAGAGCAGTCAGGTTCAGGCCAGGCAGGTTCAGAACAGGCGAACTCAAAAGAGGGGGTTGGTGCTGCCACAGATGGCGAACCATCCGGTAATTTTTCGAAGGATATTCTTAAAAATATCGCCTCACACAATCAGCAGCACCTGGAACAATTGCCTGAAGATGTCAGCGGGCGGATAAAATCTTTGCAGGATTACGAGTTTCTCAATACCGAGGCCCAGCAAAAGTTCGACCAGCTGGTCAAGCAACTCCGTGACGCGGTCACCCAAACTTTCTTTAAAGATATTACCGAGATGGTTGATTCTATGTCGGAGGGCGATCTTTCTCGTATGAAAGATATGGTCAAAGCGCTCAACGACATGCTGGTCAGGAAAATCGCCGGAGAAGATCCTGGCTTTGAGCAGTTTATGGATAAATACGGCGATATGTTTGGCGACAATCCGCCCAGTTCCCTCGACGAATTGCTGGCCCAGATGGAAGCGCAAATGGCGGCCGCCCAGTCGCTGATGAATTCTCTCTCGCCAGAGCAGCGACAGCAGCTGGAGTCTCTGTTTGATGGCAAGCTGGGTGATCCCGAATTGCAAAAAGAGTTGATGAAGCTGGGTAAAGAGATGTCTTTTTTGAATCCCCAGCCAGGGCGGCATGATTTTTCTGGCGAGGAATCCATCGATTTTCAGTCAGCCATGAAATTGATGGATGAGCTGGAGCAGCTGGAACGTCTGGAACAGGATTTTCAGGGCGTCAGGGATTTTGCTGATCTCGACCATATCGACGAGGAGCTGGTTAAAGAGCTGCTCGGTGAAGAAGCTCTCGATGATCTCAATGAACTAAAAGATCTGGCCGAAACCCTGGAAAAAGCCGGTTACATCCGCAAAGACGGCGATGGCTGGGAAATGACGCCACGGGGTTCGAGAATCATTGGTCAGAAAGCCCTCGAAGAAATTTATACTAAATTAAAGCATGCCAACCTGGGTGGCCATCTGAGTAGTAAAGAAGGCAGTTTTGGTGATCAGCAGGAGGATAGTAAGCCTTACGAGTTTGGCGACCCCTTGCATTTACATATTCCGCGCACCCTTAAAAATGCCATACGCCGGGAATTTACACACGAAGCTCTCCCAACAGGATCTCTGCCAACAGAATCTCCTCCCACAGCAGCTAAGACTGGAGAGTCCGGTGGCGCGCGAACACAGACTCACGAAGGACTGAAGCAAAGGCCAAGGCTGAACTTGCATCAGGAAGATTTTGAAATTCATCGCCATGAGCTAAACACCAAAACCTCGACCGTTCTCTTGCTAGATCTGTCCCTGTCGATGGCTTTGCGTGATGCATTTTTACCCGCCAAAAAAGTCGCGTTGGCGCTGCATAATTTAATTACCAGCCGCTATCCCCGCGACAGTATGGATATTATTGGCTTTTCTGCCTACGCCCATGAGATAAAACCTAAAGACCTGATTAGTGTCGATGTCGACCAGTTCAGTATGGGCACCAATATGCAACACGCCCTGATTCTGGCAGAAAAGAAGCTGTCTAAAGAACACGGGGGCAGCAAGCAGATTATTATGATTTCCGATGGTGAGCCAACGGCCCACCTTGAAGACGGTTATCCTTATTTTGAATATCCGCCCAACCCCATCACTATCGCCAAAACCCTGCTGGCGGTAAAACGCTGCACGCAGAAGAATATTACCATCAACACTTTTATGCTCGACCGCAGCCCTTACTTACGTAGCTTTATGGATAAGATCGCAAAGATGAATGGCGGGCGTGTTTTTTACACCACGCCTGAGAACCTGGGTGAATACATCCTCCATGACTTCGTTGAAAACCGAAAAAAGCGGGTCGCTTGATGGTAAGTATTCTCTATTAGGGCCAGCTTACGAGCCCCTCCTTGCCACGCGCTCCTTACCAAGCCTTCCTCACCAAGCCCGCTTTACCAAGCATAAGCCTCCGGCGCGGAACCGCCTGGGCCAGGGAAAATTTCATCCAGCTTCTCCAGGGTCTCGGTCGATAGTTCGATTTCTGTAGCCGCGATAGCGCTTTCCAGCTGATCCATAGTTCGTGGCCCCACAATCGGTGCTGTAACGCCTTCTTGATGAAGCACCCAGGCCAGACCCACCTCTGCGGGATGGTTTCCGATCTCAGCACATAAAGGTTCATAAGCCTCTAGCTGTGCTCGGTGTTTTTCGATTCGTGCGGTCGCGAATTGTTTGGAGCGACGACCTTCATTAGCTGCTTGCAGAGCGCCAGCTAGCAAGCCGCCGCCCAGTGGGCTCCAGGGTATCAAGCCCAGACCGTACTCACGGCAGGCTGGCAACACTTCAAGTTCTATGGTGCGTTGGTTGAGATTGTATACGCTCTGTTCCGACACCAGCCCCAGAAAATTCCGATGTTTTGCAATTTCATTGGCCTGAGCCAGGTGAAAGCCTGCAAAGTTGCTGCTGCCCACGTAAAGTACTTTGCCTTCGCGAACCAGTTGCTCCATCGCCTGCCAGATTTCTTCCCAGGGTGTGTTTCGGTCAACGTGATGCATCTGGTACAGATCGATATGGTCGGTTTTCAAACGCCGCAGGCTATCCTCACAGGCCATGCGGATATTCCGTGCCGACAAGCCTCCGTCGTTGAGTGATTTACTCATCGGCATATAGACTTTGGTGGCAAGTACAATTTGCCGCCGGCGTGCTCCGTCATCCTGGGCCAGGTAGTTGCCGATAATGGTTTCTGTAGCGCCGCGTCCGGCACTGCCACCGTAGGCATTGGCGGTATCGAAGAACTGCACACCAGCGTCCAGCGCTCTATCCATAATGGTGAACGAGTCTTTCTCCTCGGTAAAACCGCCGAAGTTCATGGTACCCAGGCAGAGTCGGCTGACCTGCAAGCCGGTTCGGCCCAGTCGTGTGGTTTGCATGGTGTTTTCTCCTTGATTGAAGCTTCAGTATAGACAATCGTTTCCTGCTAGATGTAAGGCAGCTGAATTCGACCTGTAACGCTAAGCTGCGGGAAACCAGTACGCAGGTGGAGAACCAGAAATCGGATCAAATAGACTGGCTTCCATGGCTCTTAAATCGCACCAGCCAGTGCTGGGCTTGTCGTATGCCCAGGCAGTATAGGCAGCCAACGCGGCATCCCGTTCGTGGTTATTTTTGAATGCGTGGCCCGATAGAAAATTCTCAGCCTGAGGATAAATGCGAAGTAATGCCTTGGGATGAGCTTCAGTAATGGCCACCTCCGACCAGTGTTCGCGGCACAAGGCTGCGACCATAATTCCCTGAGCGAGGCAGGTGCCAGTTAGCGAATTGACAGCGGTCACCGTGCCCGACTGGCCGCCCTTTGATAAGACCATGCCCCTGACGATCTGATCGGCTTTCCTGTCTCCATCTGGTGACCAGTACATGGGCGCATTAATGCCAATTGCAGTGGGGCTGACCTGGATGCCTGCCGCCGCTAGTGCTTCACTGGCTGTAGAGCAGGTGCCGGATCGGATATTGAAGCCTTTATCATCGTTGGCAATGCTTAAGGCGCACCAACCAAAACCCAGGAAGCCACCAGGATCGAAGCCCAGAAAAACATGATTCATCTTTTCACCTTTGTGTTATGGGCAATAAAAACCTGCTTTGAGGACGGGCTTGTAAAACCTATGCTGTTACTGCTTGGCACAGCGCAATATGGTATTTAAGAAATAGCCTGTTATTTGAGATCCCGCTATTTAGGATATGGGGCACGCTATTCTAGGCAACTACTCAAGGCAACTACGCTTTTCTGAAGCATTTCTAATTCTTTCCTTAAGTATGTCTTAAGGAAAGCACTTTAGGCTTAGCCTACATTGATAGAGTTGTTGGAGTTAAGCCATGTTGTCTGTCTCGAATAATACACAGTCAAACAATACAGATCCAAATAACCCCAGGCGACGATATGAGCAGGCGACCCTCGCGGCTGGTGGGGTTCAAGTTGCTGAGTTTGCTTTGCACAGTGTCACCAGTATGCAGCGCAAGCAACTGGAGTCCTATATCGCTAAGCAATATAACGGCATCTATGGGGCCACGATCACCAATTTTATGCCCTCGTTGCTGAGCATGAGTCGCGCCGGGCAACTTCAAGCTGCGGTGGGTGTACGACCAGCTTCTGACGAAACGTTGTTTCTCGAACACTATCTCGATAAGCCCATTGAGCAGGAGATAGCGGCACTAGCAAAGCTGCCAGTAGATCGTCAGAGTGTTGTGGAAATAGGCAACCTAGTGGCGACCGGCAAGGGCGGTAGTCAATTGTTGTTTGTGTTGATGACAGCCGTGCTTGAGGCGGCGGGTTTCCAGTGGTTTGTATTTACGGCCACACCCCAGGTGGAAAAATTGATTAAACGTTTGCATTTTTGCCCCTATCCGCTGACTTATGCGGACGCCAGGCGTCTTGATAATCCTTGTTGTGATGCGACTGGCTCAGCTAGTCAGGGGGAGAGTTGGGGCACTTATTATGATTCTCGACCTAAGGTCATGGCCGGTGATATTCGCCATGCCATGGCAATTATTCGTGCTAGCTCAAGACTCGTTCGCGTTGTTCAGCAGTATCACGGAAAAATCTCCAGCCTTGCCGAATTGCTGAGGGATCAGCGCCAGCCTTTGTGTCACGTTGCGTAAACGTAGATGAAGCAGGACTCACTTCTTACTCGTTTACGACAGCTTGAGCAGCATAGTCGTCCAGGGCAATCAGTATTGATCGATAGCAATGCGAGCCTGACTTGCGCAGCGTTAGTGGATGGTGTTTCTGCGCTGGCGAATTGCTTGCGTGAACAGAATATTCAGGTGCTTGCTCTGCGCGCAGACAACAGCATAGATTGGGTGCTGGTTGATCTTGCCTGTCAGGAGGCCGAACTGGTGTGCCTGCCTCTGCCTGAGTTTTTTAGTGTTGAGCAGTTAGAGCATTGTCTGCGCTCGACCCATGCTGATTTGCTGTTGGGCGAACCTGCTGGGCTACGTGCGCTTGTCAATGGCTGTGCTCTAATTGGCCAGGAGATCGATACTCTGCCATTCCTAGCGTTAGGTGCCTTGCGTTTGAACTGGTCTGGTTCCAATACAGATAAAGCATATTCAGAAAATTCATACCCCACAAACACATCTCCCCCAGGTTTATATCCAGTCTCGACACAAAAAATAACTTTCACCTCAGGCTCGACAGGTGCCCCCAAAGGTGTGTGCCTGAGTCAGGAACACCAGTGGCAGGTGGCGGAATCTCTGGCCGAGCTGATCGCTATAAATCAATCTCGACATCTGTGCTTATTGCCTTTAGCGACCCTGTTGGAAAACATCGCCGGGGTTTATACGCCTTTGTTGTGCGGTGGCACGGTGATTTTGCCGGATGCCAGCAGTCGTGGTTTAAGCGGTAGTTCAGGGCTAGATAAGCAGCGCTTGATCCAATGTGTGGATCAGTATCAGCCCAATAGCCTGATCCTTTTGCCGCAATTGTTGAGTGCCCTGGTGGTCGCCTGTCAGGCCGGTTGGCAGCCATCGGCATCACTCAAGTTTGTTGCGGTGGGCGGTGGCAAAGTGGCTGCCGGGTTAATTATTCAGGCCCGGCAATATGGAATACCTGTATACGAAGGTTATGGACTGTCGGAATGTGGCTCAGTGGTGGCGCTAAATACGCCCGCCAATGATAAACCTGGCTCGGTAGGCAAGCTCTTACCCCATTGCCAGGTGAGGCTTAAGAATGACGAAGTTATGGTCACTGGAGCCGGTCATCTAGGCTACCTGGGCCAGATCGACAGCTGGTCGCCGAAGCAAATAGCCACCGGTGACCTAGGCACGATAGAAGATGGCCGCTTGAGTATTTATGGCCGACGTAAAAACCTGTTGATCAGCAGCTTTGGTCGCAACATTAGTCCGGAATGGGTGGAGAGCGAGCTGAATGCTCGGCCTTTGTTGAATCAGTGTGTGGTCGTCGGTGATGCCCGCCCTTATCTAGCGGCGCTACTGAGCGCTCCCGTTGCCGTTAGTGATGCAGCTATTGGTGAGTGGATAGATCGGGTTAATCAAAAGTTGCCGGATTACGCGCAGGTGCAGGTCTGGCGACGTCTTGATCAAGAAGCCTGGAAGGGCCTGTTGACTGCCAATGGTCGGCCTCAGCGCGAGCTGATTGTTGAGCGTTATGCCGAGTTAATTGAAAGTTGTTATCCCGAGCTTGTGATAACACAGCAAAGCCAGACAGGTTTAGTTACTTAGATGTAGAAGGTAAAACCAGTATGAGTTTTTATCAGCAATTACAAAGCCAGACAGAAGCAAGCCGTGCTAATTTATTAAGCGCGCCGATTATTGATCGCTGTCTGCGTGGCGATATTGTCATGGCCGATTACGTGGCTTTTTTATGTCAGGCCTATCATCACGTCAAACACACCACGCCGCTGTTGATGGCGACCGGTGCCAGGCTTCCTGAATCAAAGGAGTGGTTGCGCAATGCCGTGGCGGAATATATCGAAGAGGAGTTGGGGCATCAGGAGTGGATTCTTAATGACATCGCGGTTTGTGGTTACGATAAAGAAAAGGCCCGGGTTAGCAAGCCGAATGCCAGTGCTGAATTAATGGTGGCTTATGCCTACGACACCATTAACCGGGTTAATCCGCTGGGCTTTTTCGGCATGGTGCTAGTGCTTGAAGGTACCAGTGTGCGTATTGCCGAGCAGGTTGCCAATAGCATGCAAAAGGTTACGGGTTTGCCAGACGAAGCATTCTCGTATTTACGTTCTCACGGTGAAGTTGACCAGGAACACATAAAAATATTTGAGAACTTGATGAATCGAATGACTGAACCTGAAGATCAGGCGCAAATTATTCACAGTGCTCAGATGTTTTATCAGCTCTACGGTAATATTTTCCGGGAGCTGGCTCCAGAGCAAGTAGGTTCCTTAGCGAGCTGAGTCGTTATTGAAAAAAATGCAATTGATTAGCAGGAAACAAATATGAACCTTTCTAGAAAAACTGCTCTGCTGACTGGAGCCACGGGTGGCATAGGTAATGCCATTGCTAAAGCTTTGGCCGACGAAGGTGTGAGCTTGATTCTTACCGCCCGCAATGGCGACAAGTTGACAGCATTGGAGAGCCAGCTCGATGGCACGGGTCACCTGATTCACTCGTGTGACCTGACTAAGGCTGAAGATCGCAAGGTTTTGCAGCGGGTGTGCGCTGAGCGAGGCATTGACCTGCTGATCAATAATGCCGGTATTAACCACTTAGCACTGCTAGAGAAAATGAGCGATAGCGAGCTGGCAGTCATGATCGAAACCAATCTTACTGTGCCGATGCTCTTGTGCCGGGATTTTCTGCCGCTGCTTGTAGATCGCCCGGAAAGTGCGATTGTTAATATCGGTTCCATCCTTGGCAGTATTGGCTATGCAGGCTCGGTGACCTATTGCGCTACGAAATTTGGCTTAAGGGGCTTTAGTGAAGCGCTTCGGCGAGAGCTAGCAGATCGTTCAGTGCAAGTAGTTTATTTTTCACCACGAGCTACCGCGACGTCGTTTAACAGCAGCAAGATGGTGGCCATGAATGAAGCCCTGGGTACGGCGGTGGACTCTGCCGAGTGGGTAGCGGAAGAGTTTATTAATACGCTTAAACAAAAAAACCCTCATAACCGTTATCTGGGCTGGCCGGAAAAGTTTTTTGTGCGTCTTAATGGGCTTCTGCCAAAGCTGGTGGATAAGGCTTTATTTAAGCAATTGCCGATTATTCGCCGCTTTGCTGAGTAGTGTTGCTAAGCAGTTGTACTAAACAGCGCGGTTAGATAATAAATCTGTGTAGAGTAATTCTTGAATTCAAGTAAGAAGATTAATTTGGAGAGTTTTAATATGAACAGTTTTAATATAAAAAGGTTGGCCAATATTTATATCATTTTATTTGTGGCGGGTCTGTTCAGTTCTTTAGTTCAGGCGTCCGAGACTAGCGATGCAGCGGTTAAACAGCTGCAAACCCGCTGGGCTCAGGTCAATTATGAACTTCAGGACAAAGCCCAACAGAAAGCTTTTTTGCAGTTACTGGATGACGTTGATAAAGCTCTTGCTCAGTATGGTGGTGATGCACCGGTGTTGATCTGGAGTGGTATTATCAAGTCCAGCTACGCGGGTGCTAAAGGTGGTTTGGGGGCGCTTAAATATGCGAAAGCCTCCAAAGCAGATCTGGAAAAAGCGATGGGGCTGGATGGTACCGCATTGAACGGTTCGGCTTATACCAGTCTCGGCACACTCTATTTCAAAGTGCCCGGTTGGCCCCTCGGTTTTGGTGACGACGAAAAAGCAGAAAAGTTATTGAACAAGGCCTTGCAAATTAACCCTGATGGCATTGATCCTAATTACTTCTATGCCGAGTTATTACGTGAAAATGGTGACTATGCGAAGGCAGAAAAGCACTTGCTCAAAGCTCAGCAGGCGCAAGCTCGACCTGAACGCCCTCTGGCCGATAAAGGTCGGCAGGCCGAAATCAGTATCGCCCTGGCTGCCGTGCAAAAAAAGATTAAATAAGTGCGCTAAGATATTTATAGTTTAAGGGTTAGGACTATATAGTTAAGACTGCATAGTTAAGACCACATAGTTATGAATAATTGACAGTAAACCGTCGGCATGAACAACCGAAAGTGAAGCACCGAAAGTGAATATTTTATTGGTAGAAGATGATGCGGCCCTCGCCAGAGCTTTGCAAAAAGCTTTGCGTCACGAGGGTTTTAGCGTTAATCACGTCGATTGTGGTAGAGACGCTATCGACAGTGTCGCCAGCGCCCTGCCAGATATGGTGGTCTTAGATTTGGGCCTGCCTGATATGGATGGTCTGGCGGTGTTAAAGCAGTTGCGTAACGATCGGCAGACACTGCCGGTGCTTATTCTAACGGCACGGGAAGGTGTTAACGACAAGGTGGTTGGCCTCGACGGCGGTGCCGACGACTACCTCTCCAAACCTTTCGAGATGGATGAATTGCTGGCGCGACTGCGCGTGTTAGCTCGGCGTCTGAGTACGTCAACGAGCAGTGAAATTACTTATGGCGCGGTGACTCTGGATACCGCCAGCCATGAAATTTGCGTCGATGAGCATTCTATTGCCTGCTCGCGACGGGAATATATGTTGCTGAAAGCGCTGATGGAAAATGCTGGCCGAATCCAGACCAGGGAAGCCCTGGAGAGTAAACTCTACGGCTGGGGCGAAGAAGTGGCGAGCAATACCATCGAAGTACATATTAGTCATCTGCGAAAAAAATTGCCCGACGGGTTTATTCAGACCGTCCGGGGCGTCGGCTATACCATCAATAATAAACCGCTACGCTGAACGGCGTTTCAAGCTGTGACATCTATTCGTCTGTATCTGGTTATCGTTCTGTTATCGACGATTTGCCTGGTTAACTTTGTCGCCGCCTTACATGGCTATCGTAGCAGTATGGCTCAGGCTGATAAGTTGCTCGACAGGCAGTTGACTGATTCGGCCAATTTGCTGGCTAAGCTGGAATTTACGGATATTGGTCGTCAGGATAGTCGTGACTTTGAAACCCTGTCCTCTGAAACCCGGCATCCACAGTTGATTTATCCGCAAACTATGATGTTTCAAATCTGGCAGGGTGGACGCTTGCTCGAACGTTCCAGCAATGCACCACAGGCCTTAATATTGCCATTGGAGCTGGGTTTTCATATTAAAAATCACCAGGGTTTACATTGGCGAATATTAGTGCAGCAATCTGATGACACACCTGCTGACGCTAGTCGTTGGATTATTGTTGGGCAAAGCGCAGATGCCTATACCACCCTGATTGAAGGCGTTATTTTTCAATCAATCTGGCCGATTATTTGGGTCTTGCCGATTCTCGGTGTGGCCATATGGCTGATTGTTGGCCTCGGGTTGAGGCCATTGCGGCAGTTGGCCAAACTCTTAGAGCAACGTAAAACCGATGAGCTGAGCCCCTTGCAAGCGTCAGGTTATCCGGGCGAGCTAACCACCCTGGTCGAGTCCACCAACAGTTTATTGACGCGCTTGTCTGAGGCCTTCGAGCGAGAAAAGCGCTTTGCCTCTGATGCGGCCCATGAGTTGCGCACACCGCTAGCCGTACTGAAAGTCAATTTGCACAATATAGCCGAGGAGGTGGGTATCGATAATGCCAGCCTTCAGGAGCTGGAAGCCAGTGTTGATCGAATGGGTCATTCCATCGAACAAATCCTGGCTCTGTATCGACTGACTCCCGACAAATTTTATAGCACTTTGAGCTGGGTTGATATTAGTGCGCTGGCGAGAGAATCCATCGCCGAGTTATATCCGAAATGCCAGAACAAAAATCAGCAGATTACCCTGGATGCTCAGCCTCAGAAAATCGAGTGCGATGCCTTTGCCATCAGCACCCTGTTACGCAATCTGATTGATAATGCTAGTAAATACACTCCGACAGGGGGCAGCATCGCGGTGTCTGTCTCGTTCCAGAACCAAGCCCAAAATCAACAGGCGCAGAACCAGCAAGTGATTGTTGCAGTGGAAGATTCCGGGCCGGGCATTCCCCACGCATCTTTAGAGCGTGTGTTTGACCGTTTCTACCGTGTCGGCGGTGATCACCATAGTTCTGGTGTGGTGGGTTGTGGTTTGGGTTTGTCGATAGTCGAGCATATTGTGCACTTGCATCATGGGCAGATAGAGTTGGGGCAATCAAAAGAGTTGGGAGGGCTGCGTGTTAGCGTAGTTTTACCCTGCCAACATGCGGTTCGTCGAGGTATAAACCATGGCTAAGAGGATACGGACGTGGTTTAAATTCTCTCCTAGCATAAGCGCGGTAGGGACGGCGGTTGTTGGAATGACATTGCTGTGTTTAGCCACATTTGCTGATGCGGCTACGCCGGTTATCAATATAGAGATCAAGGGGCATCTGTTTTATCCCGCCGAAGTGCTGGTGCCCGCCAATACTAAAGTCAAACTCCTGATTCACAATACGGATTCGACCCCAGAGGAATTTGAAAGCTATGAGCTGAATCGTGAAAAGGTGATTTTGGGCAATACGCGGGCGGTGGTCTTTATCGGGCCGCTGGCACCGGGGGAATACCCCTTTTTTGGGGAATTTAATATGACCACGGCGCTCGGGAAAGTCGTCGTCAATTAAGCTTAGGCAGGTTTTAAATATGTTGCTCGACGCGGTCATTATTGTATTACGCGAAACCCTGGAGGCAGGGGTGCTGGTGAGCGTGCTACTGACAATTGCTAATCAACACCAGCTCGGCCTGCGCTGGTTGATGTTGGCTTTTATGGGTGGTTTGATGGGGGCAGTTATTTACGCCCGCAACATGGGTCTGGTTTCGAGCTGGTTTGAATACGTTGGGCAGGAAGTGCTTAACGGGCTTATCCAGTACAGCATTTATTTGTGTTTATTGTTTATCTGCCTGCTCGTAAGTTCAAGGCTAAGCATTAAAAGCCGCGTCTTAATGTGTCTGCTAACCCTGACGGTTGCTCTGGCATTGATCCGAGAAGCGACGGAAATTATGATTTTCTTTTCAGGGTTTATCGGCAATAGTGACGTGCTGAGCAAAGCCGTTACCAGTGGTTTTATCGGCTTGATGATTGGTTTAAGCGTCGGCGCATTATGTTATTTCAGCATTATGTCCCTCAAACGCCGCTGGATCAGGCCAACCCAGATAGTGGTGCTGGCGCTGGTTGGCGCGGGGATGGTTGCCCAGGCCACCCAACTATTGATTCAGGCTGACTGGCTGTCCTCGGTAGCGCCCTTATGGGACACCCGGAATATTCTGCCAGAAGCTTCTATTCCAGGGCAGCTTGCCTATGCTATCTTTGGTTACGAAGCGACACCAACACCCCTTGAAGCCTGGTTGTTTCTCGGTGCCTTGCTATCCATTCCTCTGGCGATAGTGCTGTGGCGCAGTGTTAGCAACAACAACAAGAGCAACAGCGCTGTTGATCAGGAAATCCCGCAGTGATCGGGCGATCAGGTATTGGTCTGGCTGGCTACAGGCGGGTCTTATCTTTAAGAATAAAAGCGCTCTTAGCAAATACCGTGTTACTGATAGTTGGCTTGTTTAGCTGCACATATCTTTATGCCGATGGCTCGATCATAGACAAGGTCTATCACCCCTATGTTCAGCTACTGGAAACAGAAATCGAATACCGCTCCCGTTATCAGAACGATGATGATGCGGAGCTTGATGACCGGCAACAATACCGGCTTGGGATAGGTCACTCGCTGTCAGATCAACTGTTTGCCGAAATATATGTCATCGGCGAAGACAGTGCCGAAAGTGATCTGGAGTTAACGGCGATAGAAGCCGAGCTAAAAATACAACTCACTGAGCAGGGTGAATACGATAATGACTGGGGGTTGATGTTCGAGCTGGAGCGTGAAACTAAAGATAATCTGTGGGAAGCCAGCACCACCCTGATCGCAGTCCATGAATGGACGCGGTGGATAGCCACTGCCAATTTATCCCTGACCTATGAATGGGGTAAGGGTATCGATAATGAATTCGAAACCAGCCTCGCCACGCAGTTACGCTATCGTTACAGCCAGGTTGTAGAGCCAGCTTTCGAGTTTTATATGGGTGACGATACCCTGGGTCTTGGCCCGGTGCTCACCGGTGTTCAACGCCTTGGTGGGCGACGCAAGTTCCTGTGGGAGTTTGGCGTCATTGCAGGGCTGGATGACAGCACGCCAGATACCACCTGGAAATTTAATGTCGAATATGAATTTTAGCGGTATCAGTTTTAGGAGTATTAATTTTAATCTAGGCGCTAAGGCCATTTAGCTTAGTGGCAGGTCTGTCACCTTATCGAATTGCGCTCTACAATGGGCCGTCAAAATTAACCTGAGAAGTTTTCAAATTCTTTAATTAACCACTACTTAACTAAGCAAAGGAGAATACATCATGGCAAATTTATTAGCAGGGCAGGTGGCAATCGTTACCGGTGCTGGTCGAGGTATGGGTCGTGCCCATGCTATGGCCCTGGCCGCAGAAGGTGCAAAAATAGTTGTCAATGATCTGGGCGGCTCTGTTATTGGCGAGGGCGGCGATGCGAGCCCAGCTGATGACGTTGTAAAAGAGATTGTCGCTGCAGGCGGACAAGCTGTCGCTAACTACGGAAATGTCACTAGCGTAACGGACGGAAACGCCATGGTTGAACAGGCCATGGATAGTTTTGGGCGTCTTGATATTGTGGTTAACAATGCCGGTAATATCCGCAACCAGCTCTTTGTCAAAATGTCGGAGGCAGACTGGGATAGCGTGATTGCTGTCCATCTTAAAGGGTTATATGCCGTGACTCGCCAGGCTGCACAAGTATTTGCCAAACAGGGTAGCGGACGTATCGTAAACACCGCATCCGAGGCAGGGCTGGGTGGCTATGCCGCATCAAATTACGCCGCTGCTAAAGAAGGCATCGTTGGCTTCTCTCGTACCCTCGCTTTGGAACTTGGGCCTTATGGTGTCACCACAAACGCTATTCGTCCCAGAGCAGGAACACGTATGGCCGAGGGCGTTGATATGAAAAAAGCCCTGGATATGGCGCGCCAGGGAAAACTGCCCTTGCCAGAATTTATGTTTGAAATTGAGAATATGCTGGACGAACCTGAAACCTTTAGTCCTGATCAGGTTGCCCCTCTAGTGGTTTTCTTGTGTACCGATGCTGCTGCCAATATCAACGGCCGAGATTTTATTGTCGGTGGTGGTGAAATCACTTTGGTATCTCTACCGACAAAAGAACGGAGTATTTTTAGCGATAAACAATGGACTCAGGAGAAACTACAGGATTTGATTCCGAAAACCCTGGGTAAGGGTGTAAAAAATCCGGCTGCGCCACGGCAGGCATAGCCTATTGGAATAACAACATTGGGTGTAGTGGTAAGGACTAATCGGGTGGCGTCTCAGCGAAAGGTGGCAGAGTGTTATCGTCAAAAACCGCATCGTCTTTGCTGACAAAATCAATTTCGAGATCGGCTTTGTCAGTGAAATAATCCG
>JAHRWI010000380.1 GCA_019090225.1 Porticoccaceae bacterium | reverse complement strand
GACATCATTGAAGCAAAAGCGGACGACTATAAACAACGTTTTCATGACCCGGCTGACAGGCCGCCCAGCGCCAGCATTCACCACGAGGCTGGAGAAGAATGGTTACAAAAACAGGGGAAAACCTGCGGTTTTCGACTGGAACAGTTATTGGTATCAAATCATCAGTTCCATCAGGTACGCAAAGCTAACGATAAAAATATTCGACAATTTGCGAGTCTGGATTTTCAGGGGCAGATTGAAATCACCGAGCCAGATGTTTTTTTGAAACAGCTGTTTATTGGCGAGTCTGGAAATGATGGCAAGCCCCAAATAAGTCGTGGTCTGGGACGTTCAAAAGCATTTGGCTGCGGGCTAATGCTAATTCGAAAAGAGTAGCTATAAAGAATTTCACAAATATCAATTGTGAAAAACCATGCATCGTAAAAAGGCAGGCAACCATGAGCTATTTACCCCTCAAACCCATTCCCATCAAGGATCGCATCTCAATGATCTTTATCCAGTACGGCCGCATTGATGTCAAAGATGGCGCGTTTGTTGTGGTCGACGAGGTGAACGGTGAGCGTATGCTTATCCCGGTTGGCTCCGTCGCGTGTTTGATGCTTGAACCCGGCACACGGGTTTCCCACGCCGCTGTCAAACTTGCCGCAACCACCGGCACACTCTTAATTTGGGTTGGCGAAGCGGGTGTGCGGCTCTACTCGGCGGGCCAACCCGGCGGTGCCCGTTCAGATAAATTACTCTATCAGGCCAAGCTTGCGCTGGATGAAGAACTGCGTTTAAAAGTCGTACGAAAAATGTTTGAAATGCGTTTTGGTGAGCCCGCGCCAGAGCGCCGTAGCGTTAATCAGTTACGCGGCGTCGAGGGCGCACGGGTACGCAAAACCTACGAATTGATGGCCAAACAATATGGTGTTAAATGGCAGGGGCGTCGTTATGATCCGAAAGATTGGGAAGCGGGTGATGTCATCAACCAGTGCCTGAGTGCAGCGACCTCCTGCTTGTACGGCGTTACCGAAGCGGCGGTATTGGCAGCCGGATACGCGCCCGCTGTTGGGTTTATTCACAGCGGAAAACCACTTTCCTTTGTTTACGATGTTGCCGACATTTTCAAGTTTGAAACCGTGGTTCCCGTTGCTTTTAAAGTCGCTGCCAAACACCCCAGCAAACCTGATCGTGAAGTCCGTATCGCTTGCCGCGATATTTTTCGCAGTTCCAAATTGCTCAAAAACATCATTCCTTCTATTGAAGAGATGTTATCTGCAGGTGGTATTGAGCCACCGCCACCTCCCGAAGATTCTCAACCGCCCGCCATTCCCGAACCGGAAAGCATCGGTGATGAAGGCCATCGGAGTGGCTAAACAATGAGTATGTTAGTGGTTGTCACCGAAAATGTGCCGCCGAGGCTCAGGGGACGCTTAGCGGTGTGGCTTTTGGAAATTCGAGCGGGTGTCTATATTGGTGATGTCGGTCGAAAAATCCGTGAAATGATCTGGGAGCAGGTTATCGTGCTAGCCGATGAAGGGAATGTGGTCATGGCCTGGGCCACTAATACTGAATCTGGCTATGAGTTTCAAACCTTTGGAGAAAACCGGCGGATCCCGGTGGATTATGATGGTCTTCGACTGGTGTCGTTTTTACCTCCAAAAGATTCATCGGAACTTTGATTTTATGTTTTCAAGAAAGCTCGATTTTTCTTGAAATAATTGGTAGATTTTTCATAGTGCAAAAGCTCTTTAATAATCAAACAGATATACTTAGTGTGTTCCCCACACCCGTGGGGATGAACCGCGGGCACTACCGGGGCGACGCTGCTGATGTCCGTGTTCCCCACACCCGTGGGGATGAACCGCCGTTATCCTGGTGCCAATGGACTGTAGGGATGTGTTCCCCACACCCGTGGGGATGAACCGCATGATTATCAAATTTTAATGTACACGCTGGAGTGTTCCCCACACCCGTGGGGATGAACCGTTGGCGCTACGATGCGCGAAGAAAGGAAAATGGTGTTCCCCACACCCGTGGGGATGAACCGTTTGATTAGCGCTGCGTAGACGTAGTATTTGGGTGTTCCCCACACCCGTGGGGATGAACCGCTCAGGGGGCACTTACCAACTATTGGTCATTTGTGTTCCCCACACCCGTGGGGATGAACCGCGGTCGATATGGCGATGGTGGTGGGTGCCTACGTGTTCCCCACACCCGTGGGGATGAACCGTTGGGCTGTGCCGATTATTGGAGCCTGCACATGTGTTCCCCACACCCGTGGGGATGAACCGCAGATCGAGTGCCTTGATGTGGTTTGGTCGAGGTGTTCCCCACACCCGTGGGGATGAACCGTCGTGTTAATAAAAAAAATGTCCCTCGCAGGGGTGTTCCCCACACCCGTGGGGATGAACCGACCTTGAAGAGATGATCCGCGATATGAAAGCTGTGTTCCCCACACCCGTGGGGATGAACCGGTTTTGAATGGGGAGTATTCGTGACGATTCCTGTGTTCCCCACACCCGTGGGGATGAACCGGCCTCAATCGAATGTTTTCTAGGCAAACTCGAGTGTTCCCCACACCCGTGGGGATGAACCGCTTTTTCCAGTAATAATAGTTTGAATTTGGGTGTGTTCCCCACACCCGTGGGGATGAACCGGTCTGCGGGATATTGAAGTGCTCGATCTGATCGTGTTCCCCACACCCGTGGGGATGAACCGGCGATGGTGGTGGGTGCCTACCACAATGTTTTGTGTTCCCCACACCCGTGGGGATGAACCGTCAGGAACAAAGTTGAGAGCCTGGAGGCGGCGGTGTTCCCCACACCCGTGGGGATGAACCGATTGAAGAGGATAAAACCACCTCAATACAGTTGTGTTCCCCACACCCGTGGGGATGAACCGGCCGATACCCTGAAGATCAAGCAATACCCCTTGTGTTCCCCACACCCGTGGGGATGAACCGTTGATAACCAAGCCCTGCTTGGAATTATAGAAGTGTTCCCCACACCCGTGGGGATGAACCGCGCTGCACGTCTTTCGACTCAATGCGACAGCCGTGTTCCCCACACCCGTGGGGATGAACCGTGCCCGCCATCCTGGAAGAGATACGCGCTAGCGTGTTCCCCACACCCGTGGGGATGAACCGTCGTGTCATGGCGGGCAGTCTACCCGCCGGGGGTGTTCCCCACACCCGTGGGGATGAACCGACGGCACCCCCACGACGACGTCCGCGTTTACGGTGTTCCCCACACCCGTGGGGATGAACCGAGGGGCATAGGACGAGCACAACGCATTCTGATGTGTTCCCCACACCCGTGGGGATGAACCGCCTTCTGTCTCGACTCCAGCGACCTTTAGCGCGTGTTCCCCACACCCGTGGGGATGAACCGCGGCTGTTAGATCGGATCGATGAGATTGAAAACGTGTTCCCCACACCCGTGGGGATGAACCGTATCATCCCTGCATTAGCACGTTTGACCTGAGGTGTTCCCCACACCCGTGGGGATGAACCGAGGCCATTACAGCCTCTTTCCCAACAGCTACTGTGTTCCCCACACCCGTGGGGATGAACCGTGTGGCTACACCCTGAACTCAAGTGCGAAAGGGTGTTCCCCACACCCGTGGGGATGAACCGCATGATTTCTATTGAATACGATACTGCGTTTGGTGTTCCCCACACCCGTGGGGATGAACCGTCATCTGGATAGACTTCGTCTTTGTATTTTTGGTGTTCCCCACACCCGTGGGGATGAACCGTGGTGATGACCCTTTAGCAGAAGCTGAGGAGAGTGTTCCCCACACCCGTGGGGATGAACCGAGTTAGTGGGGATACGTTACGTAACCACGCACGTGTTCCCCACACCCGTGGGGATGAACCGTTCTTCTAGAACCGTTTTCTCGGCTGCTTCTCGTGTTCCCCACACCCGTGGGGATGAACCGAATGCGGAGGCCTGCCCGGAGTGCGGGAATCCGTGTTCCCCACACCCGTGGGGATGAACCGCTACTGCGCCTGCTAGGAAGATGTTCAGAAAGGTGTTCCCCACACCCGTGGGGATGAACCGGGTCGTTTTGGAATTTAGTCCTAACGGCTGAGGTGTTCCCCACACCCGTGGGGATGAACCGCAGCTTGTGCTTGAGTGTGAAAACATACTTGTGTGTTCCCCACACCCGTGGGGATGAACCGCCAACCCTCACAAGCGGAAGGCCACGCTCACTGTGTTCCCCACACCCGTGGGGATGAACCGCTCAGGCGCTTGCCCCTGATACCCCCACTCCTGTGTTCCCCACACCCGTGGGGATGAACCGCCTCGAACAATGGTGGTTCGCAGCATAACCCA
This sequence comes from Porticoccaceae bacterium, assembly GCA_019090225.1. Lineage (GTDB taxonomy): Bacteria > Pseudomonadota > Gammaproteobacteria > Pseudomonadales > Porticoccaceae > HB2-32-21. Next base: position 766 of record JAHRWI010000380.1, on the reverse strand, counting down.
GTGTTCCCCACACCCGTGGGGATGAACCGCAATATTCAGAATGCCGACGGTCGAATCATCAGTGTTCCCCACACCCGTGGGGATGAACCGCAGTATCGATAAAGGCCAGATCATTAACTGGCGTGTTCCCCACACCCGTGGGGATGAACCGCTATAGGCAGCTATGAAAATGTGACTCCACTGGTGTTCCCCACACCCGTGGGGATGAACCGCTGTGGCTATGTCTGCACCTTTTTCTGTATCAGTGTTCCCCACACCCGTGGGGATGAACCGTGGGCTTACCGGCAATGGCATCTACAATCTGGGTGTTCCCCACACCCGTGGGGATGAACCGCAGCTTATGCTTTAGTGTGAACGTGTACTTATGTGTTCCCCACACCCGTGGGGATGAACCGTCATCCGGGCGTGCTTCGTTAAATTCGTTATGGTGTTCCCCACACCCGTGGGGATGAACCGCCTTTGGGGGCTTGCAGCGTTCATCTTTGCAGGTGTTCCCCACACCCGTGGGGATGAACCGGCGGCGGGGTTGACTCCAGTCAGTCAAAAAAGGTGTTCCCCACACCCGTGGGGATGAACCGTGAAGGGCCAAGCACCAATAGGACAGCCGCAGGTGTTCCCCACACCCGTGGGGATGAACCGCTACTCATGCGACGTTCAAAAATGAAAAAATCGTGTTCCCCACACCCGTGGGGATGAACCGTACGCCAGGAAACTGGCGAGTCACAAGAACGTGTGTTCCCCACACCCGTGGGGATGAACCGGTTTT
>JAHRWI010000270.1 GCA_019090225.1 Porticoccaceae bacterium | reverse complement strand
TTTTAAGGGTGTCGCATTATTTTATAATTAGCTTTTGTCCAGGTTGAAGCACTTTTGATCTGGACCATGGGTTCCATTTAAGTAAATTATTCACCGATACTTGATATTTGTTTGCAATACCAGACAAGGTGTCACCTTTTCGTACGCGATGATCTGATTGGCCGTTTGCCGAACCAGACAAGTGTGCAGCGCTTATTGATTTCCTATGGTTGGCAGCGGTGGGTATTTTTAGTAATTGGCCATCAATAATATTGAATGACTTCAATTTATTCATAGTCACAATCGCAGCCATCGGAACTTGATAACGTTGGGCTATCTCACTGAGAGTGTCCCCGAGTTGCACGATATGGTGGCGAGTGCTCAGCCAACTATGCCTGGGAAGGCTGGCAATTCGGGTGTTAAACACTTCGGTTGCATTGACAGGTAACAAAATATTAAACGGGCCAGATGGCGGGCTGGCCCAGCGCAATAAACCGGGATTAAGTTGATAGAGTATTTCGGTGTCAATATCTGCCAGGCGAGCGACCTGTTGGAGGTCTATTTGCTGGTCGAGAAGGACAGAAGTAAAACTAATCTCAGGACTAAGATTGGATAGTTTTAACCCATACTTTTCGGGATTGCTCACAATGTGTGCAAAGGCTAGAAAGTGTGGGACATAGGCCTGCGTTTCTGAGGGTAAATCTAAGGACCAATAGTTGATAGCCATACCTTTAGAACGGTTCTTGCGGATTGCTCTGCTCACGGTACCTTCTCCGCCATTATAGGCGGCTAAAGCCAGTAACCAATCACCGGAAAAACGTTTGTGCAAGTAACTCAAGTACTGGAGGGCAGCCTTGGTCGAGATGACAATATCTCTGCGTCCGTCATACCACCAGTTTCTTTTCATCTTGAGATGGTCTGCCGTGGAAGGGATAAATTGCCATAGCCCGGCAGCCCCACTTGATGAATAGGCAAACGGGTTGTATCCACTCTCGATGAACGGAAGCAGCGCCAGTTCAGGGGGCATTTGCTGTTGTTCTAGCTGAGTTACGATATAGGGCAGGTAGGGCGTTGCACGTTTGGTCAGTCGATTAAAGTGTTTGGGTTTATTAGTATAGCGGAGCAGATATTTCCCCATACGAGAGTGGGATACTTGGTGGGCAAACGCCTGGTGGGCGACGATTTCGGCCCAAGTATCTCTAATTTTCGTAGGGCTAGTTTTGCCAATAGTGGTGTCTATGGGTGGTTTTGTTTGTCCTTGAGTAATCGAAACCTTACTTTGAGATTTAGCACCTAGAGCATCGGCATGAGGTACCTCAGTGATTTGTTTTGCCGGGGTAGATAGTCGTTCGGGGATGGGTGATGGAACTCTGGCAATGGCAGGTGAAATGGTTATCGCGTGATTAGTTTGTTGTGGGCTACTACAAGCGCTGAGTAGCGCCGCTATAAGCGCCACCGTGGAAAGTTTGGTCATCATGTAACGGTCTATATCCTGTTTGGTCTGCTCTTCAAAGACTTAATAAGTTTCTAAAGCACATAATTGTTATCCGTTATAGGCCTCAGGCAAACTAAAACTCTGTTCAGGATGAATACTTGAAATGGGCATAACGTACTATGGTGGATATTTACTCGGCGGTATTTAGCACCAGACTTTAAATGACTGGGCTATTTACCCGAGTCTGAAAAAGCGCATATTTTACGCGAAGTAAATGATAAATGCTGGCATGAAACTCCCAGTCTGACTGTTTTTGTCCTAACCCTCACATTAATAGTTGCCTAGGGCGATTTCGCGCATAATATGACTAGACAGTAAACGTGTTATTCAAGCAGGTGGGTATTGTTTAAACTCAAAAGGAAGATATTTGATCGCTTGGTCGCCAGATTTCGAGTGCCTGTCCTTGAGGAATCTCAAGCGAGTTTAGGTGTTTGGTTCACTACACCGCTTGGAAAGACTTTATACAAGGCAGAGTCTCAGGTCTGTGGCAGAGATGTCTTTAAGATTCCAGGGTACAGGGCAGTGCAGCTCAGTATTTCCCCCAGCCACACTTTGCTTGACACCTTGCCGCATAAGCACAAATTTATACTGAGTTCGATCATTGATGAGAACGCTGCATGCTTGTGTGACTATAAGGCTTTGCCCCTGCCTTCCGGAATCCTTGATTCGGTTCTCCTTCATCACGTGTTAGATTTTTCCCCTGAACCTCATCGATTGTTAAAAGAGTCGGCTCGGATAGTTTCAGCCGGTGGTTATATTATTATTGTTGGTTTTAATCCCTTCAGCCTCTTTGGTTTCAGCAAATGGTTGGCTGGCCTACTTACTAGACAGGAGGTTTGGCGCCACAATAGTTTGCGCAGGGCGAGATTGATTGACTGGTTGCAATTAATCGGTTTTCAGCTTGTTGCCTGCGAAACCGGCCGGTTTGGAGGGCTGACTGACAAACAGAGCCAGCTCAGACTGCCTCAGCTGGCTCTGGAATGGCTGCGTCGGCGAATATCAACCGGTGCGTTTTACGTTGTCGTCGCGCGCAAACAGACAACACCATTAAACCCGACAAGACATGCTGTCTGGCAGGCGGTTAAAACCCCTGGGTTTGCGGGTTTGAAAACAATTCGCCAGGGTGATAAAGGAGATTAGAATAGGTGTTATGAAGAAAAATCGTATCGAGGTTTTTACTGACGGTGCCTGTCGGGGCAATCCGGGGCCGGGCTGTCTCTTATACACATCTGACGCTGCCGACGATAA
>JAHRWI010000269.1 GCA_019090225.1 Porticoccaceae bacterium | reverse complement strand
TTTTTTTTTTAATGGTACGACGACGACCGAGATCTACACTTCTAGCTTCGTCGGCAGCGTCAGATGTGTATAAGAGACAGGTACAACATCTACGAAACCCAGGATGGCAAATACATTGTCCTCGGTGCATCGGAAATGCATTTTGCGATCAACATCCTTACCAAGATGGAAAGAACCGACCTCATTGAATTTTGCGAGCCGCCGCCCGGGCCAAATCAAAATCCAGCTAAGGAATTTTTAACGGAGACCTTTCTCAGTCAGAGCCAGGCCTACTGGGTCGAGTGGTTTGATGGTGTTGATGCAGCTTTTGCGCCGGTTAATGATTTACGGCAGGCGGCGGATGATCCACAAATACGCGCCCGAGAAATGATTGTCGAGGATGAACAGGGCCGGGAGCATATCGGCATTCCCATTAAATTCAGCAATGAGCCGGGCAAAATAGACTTTATCGCACCGGAGCTGGGTGCGCATAACGAGGAAGTTGCATTAATGCTGGGTTACAGTAAAGACCAGATTCAGGCGATGAAAGCTGATGGCGTGTTTGGTAGTTAGGCCCTGGCCGGATGCTTAAGTCCATCACCGAAGCCTGTTATCGAACCCATGCACCGATAACCTGTCACCGAAACCCATGCACCGAAGCTCATGACTACGACCGTTAATCCTTTGCGCAACCCATATCTGATAGTGCTGGCATTATTATTTGCTGTGGAATCGGTCGTGCTGGCGATTTCACCCATCGACCGGGAAGCCTGGTTACTGGAAAACGTCTTAGCCCTCGCCTTCATCGTCGTGATGGTCAGCACTTATAAAGTATTTCCGCTATCGCGTATTTCCTACAGCCTGATCTTCCTGTTTATGGTCCTGCATGAGGTGGGCGCTCACTACACCTACGCGAAGGTGCCCTATGACCAGTGGTGGCAATCCCTGTTTGGCTATAGCCTCAACGAAAGCCTGGGTTTCAAGCGCAACCATTTCGACCGGCTGGTGCATTTAAGCTACGGCCTGTTACTCGCCTACCCCATTCGGGAAATATTTATTCGCATCGCAGGCGTACGAGGGTTTTGGGGCTATTTTTTACCCCTCGATCTAACCATGTCCACGTCAATGATGTTTGAGCTATTTGAGTGGGGGGCGGCAGAAGTTTTTGGTGGTGAGCTGGCCATGGATTATCTGGGTATTCAGGGGGATATTTGGGATGCCCACAAAGATATGGCACTGGCGAGCCTTGGGGCCTTGATAGCAATGATGGTCACAGCATCAGTCAACTACTCCCTGCAAAGGGATTTCGCCAAGGAATGGCAGACTAGTCTCAAGATCAAACGCCGCCTGCCGCTGGGAGAAGAGCAAGTTAAGCATTAGATGTCAGTCATGCCCCGCTGTCATCTGAATCTATCCATTGGGGCGACATAAAGGACTAAAATAAATGAACTGGTATCTTGAAGTATTAAAAAACTATGCGGTTTTCACCGGCAGAGCGAGAAGAACAGAATATTGGATGTTCGTCCTCTTCAATGTAATTATCATCTTAGCAATAGCTTTTATTGAAGGGATGTTAGGAAGTATTGGTGTAGTGGGTATGACATACAGCTTAGCAGTGTTAATACCCAGTATCGCGGTCGGAGTCCGTAGACTTCACGACACAGATCGGTCTGGCTGGTGGTTACTGATAGGCTTAGTGCCGTTAATCGGCGCAATCGTGCTGATTGTGTTTATGGTTTTGGATAGTTCGCCTGGTCAAAATCAATACGGTCCAAATCCCAAAGACTAGGCTACCTGGATGGCGCATCTAGCGAGTGCGCTTGTTTTTTAAGACCCAATAGCTGATGGCGGTACGGGCTATTTTTCTTTACTGATCCAGGTACCACTCAAGCCCAGCCTTGAATGCAGACGTTCGGCATCCCGCTTGGCCTCGTCCTGAGAAATGTAACCAAAGGCTCTGATTCTGTATAAGGTTTGGTTTTTGACCTGGATGTCCTGTATTTGTGCGTTTGCTACGACGCCTTGAACTTTTTTAAGCAGCTTTGCCGCTGAAGTCGGATCTGAGAATGCTCCGATATTGATCAACCAGGGACTTTGATCCCGTGGCGCTATGTTCGTGGGTGACACGTTCGTAGGTGTCGTATCCAGCGGGTTTTGGATTTCTTTGGGTATCGGCAAACGTACTAGAGGCTCAAGCGGTGCGGGTGTTTTTGCAGTTGGCTCTACAGGGCCTGGCGCAGTAATAACAGGTTCTGGTTTTGGTTTTGGTTTTAGTTTTGGTTTTGGTTCAGATGGTGGTTTGGGACCAGGCTGGGCGGATGCCAGATCGACCGGCGTAACGCTTTCCGTCGATATTATCGGTGTGGGCTGAGCCGCAGACTCCAGTTCGACGACGGCAGTCTTGAGTTCAGTTACTTTAGTCTGTAGCGCAGTAATCTGAGTTTCTAACCGGGTAAATTTAGCCAATAGCTCGTTGCTGGTACGGTCTGGGCCGGATTGATTTAGAGCAGGTGCGTTGCTTTGATTAACAAACTCATTTTTGAATTGATCTAATTTAATCGACAATTGCTCCTGGTAACTGCCGATCAGAGTGATACCAGAAATCAGAATAATCGCGATGATGATTGCCAGCATAAACTGCTTATCTGCTTTGCGTCCCGGCACAGTCTCTGGCCATGATGACTTGCTCTCACGAGCGAGCTTGGTGAGTTCGGAGAAGGATTGTGGCTTATCCAATCTGGCTTCAGCTTTATCCGAGCTTTGCTCAGCGCCATTTATCTCCTCATCCTGGTCTTGTTTGTGGTCCGAGTTTTCAGCGTTTGCCATCTAGCCTGCCTTAATAGGGTTAAATCTAATACGACTAAGTTATTTGTGGATAGTTTTACAGGATTTATCGTTGGTTTTTTATAGTGAAGACACTAGCAATTATGAGGCCTCATGACAAACCTGAATATTGGAATTAATCATAAATACCGGTTTGCAAAGTTGTCCAATAATCAACCTGTTTTATGCCAGACCAACAAACGATTATTAGCTGGCATGGCATTATCTTCAGTGAGGCTAAAGCCTGCATCCTGAGCTAGCTCGTTCAGTGCTTCAAAATCCCTGATGCCCTGATAAGCAGCACGTTCTTTTAGCCAGACGTCGAAGCGGGCGTTGCTTTCGGAAGTATATTGATTGTCATAATTAAATGGCCCATAAATCGCTAACACGCCACCTTCGGGCAGAATCTCGCCGAGCCGGGAAAACATATTTTCAACACTCGACCAGGCCATGATATGGCAGGTGTTGGCGGTGAATACGGCGTCTAT
>JAHRWI010000268.1 GCA_019090225.1 Porticoccaceae bacterium | reverse complement strand
CTAATCTCGATTAGATTATTGGACAGTTGATCTAGGTTAAAAGTTTTAGTCTCGATACAGCTAAAAGCGGGTCACAATATATTCACTAGCGCAGATCAAACACTATCCCGCTCGGGTTTTGTACCTACCGCCATCACCGCTGCCCAGGGCAATTCATCACCAGCATCAATTACTTTAGCGGCTTGCTCCAGAATGTGCTGGTGAATATTGTCTCGTGCGGCACCGGTTTGTAATTCAAATAACTTGGCTGTTCTTACCGAGCTTTTATAAATCATGTCGAGTAGGTCATTGGGAGCCTCAGGTTTCCAGTTAAGGCTTATTTCGCTGACTGTGGCATCCCTGAAACCGTTGGCTTCCAGAATGTTTTTACATTCACCGGGATCGCTAAACCTGAAAAAAGGCGGAGCTTCAGGAAGCGCAACATCATTTGATCCGTGGGCACCAATAGCGCCAAGGACGATGTTGAAGAAGGCATGACGCTCTGGTGGTGCCCAGACGGTAAAGCCGTACTTACCACCGGGTCTCAGTACACGAAAGGCGTTGGCGACGGCTTTTTCTGGAGCACTCAGGTGTAGCAGGCCAAAGGGGCAGGCGATAGCATCGAAAAAATCGTTAGGGAAAATCAATGACTCGGCATCACCTTCGTAAAACAGCGCGTCGGGGAAATTCCTTTGGGCCTGGGCGACCATAGAGCCCGAGAAGTCAATACCTGTGGCGATGGCTCCCCGTTGGTGTGCGCCGCCTGCCAGGTAACCGGGACCGGTAGCGACGTCGAGCACCTGCATGCCTGGTTCGACAGCAATGGCATCAAGGAGGGGTTCGACAGCCTGGGGCGTGATCTTGCCAGCGTAGAGGTCGTAGGCCGAGGCTTTTTCGTTCCACCCGGCCAGCTCCATTTCTTTAAAGGTTTGTGTCATCTGGTAATTAACCTGTGTTACTTCACGCTTGTTAAGGGACTTTTATTAATGGACGTATTTAGCCGGGCGTACTCAGGCCACTGTTGACGCTTAAGGTTTGTCCGGTGATGGCATCTGAACCTGGGCCGGCGAAAAATGCCACGGTAGCGGCGATATCCTCGCTTGTTACATCAAAGAGAATACGTTTGCGCAAATTCTCAAGCATGCCTTTACGTTTACCTTCTGCATCTTCTTTTGATTCCAGGGCGTCGGAGCTATTTTTCCAGCGCGGTTCGGCGTCTGATATGTAACTCATAGATACCACGTTAATGCGAATGTTGTGGCGACCCAATTCCCTGGCTAAAGCGCGACTCATCTGCATCATGCCAGCGGTGGAGCCGCCGATCATGGATTCGCCGACGGTGGCAATACGACCCGCATCGGTACCTATCAGCACGATTTTACCGCCGCCGGATGCTTTCATGTGTTTGATGCTGGCCTGCACGGCATAGGCTCGGCTCAGCCAATGACTTTTAATGTAATAGTCGATCTCGTCATGATCCAGTTCGTCAAATAATCGAAAGGGCAGGGAGTCATGACTCGCTCCTGCGCCACTGGCCACCAGGATATCGAGTTGACCTAATTGGCTGACAACGCCATTGACCATATCGTTTACCTGCTCGCCATCGGTAATGTCCGCCTGGGCGAAGAGAGCACTTCTGCCCAGGGCGATAATCTCTTCAACCACGGCCTTACCGGCTTGTTGATTGCGACCACTGACGGCAATGCATGCGCCCTGGCGGGCCAGCGTGAGTGCGATGGCTTTGCCGATGTAGCCTGTGGCGCCGGTGACCAAAGCCACTTTTCCTGCCAGAGGGAGGCTAGCCTGGTTTGATTCGGCTTCGCTTTTAGCTGACATAAGATCTGTACTCGACATAAAAACCAGCTTAGTCTGATTCAGCCTGGTTGAGAGGGTGTATCTGCCAGCGAGTAATCATGCCAGCGGTGATGTGGTCGGAGACATGGCAATGGTATAACCAGGTGCCGGGATTATCGGCTTCCATGGTCACAGAGGTCATTGTTGAGGGCATGAGGTTGATAACGTCGGTACGGCGGCCGCCATTTAACACGGTTTCTCCATGCCAGTGGGCAGTGTGTAAGTCCACTTCAGAACCCATACCGACAAGATGCCAGCGGATTTTTTCACCTTCGTTGGCTTCCAGACCTTTTAAATGGCCAAAAATATAGCCATTCATGGCATGCATCAGGCCAGCTTCTTCGCCGTCCTCCTCATCAAAGACCATAAACATGGTGGTAAAGCTTTTGTCCACGTCTTTGGGGCTAGGGTCTTGTGGGGATTTGGCCATGCCTTTGCTGGTGACGACAATGGTGCCGATCAGACCAGCATAGACTTCCTCTACGGCCTTAACGTGAGAGTGATAGACCCAGACAATGGAGGAGGGGTCGGCTGGCCCCGGACCGGCCTTTTCATCGAGCCGCCAGGTGTAGGTATAGCTTTTGCCGGGCAGCACAATGCCACCGGCACCGCGCAGGTCAGCACCGTCGTTGTCTTCGTCATAGCGCATACCGTGGGGATGCATAGACAGGGGTCGGTCGGCCATATTTTTGAAATGAACTTTGAGGGTATCGCCGACTTCGCCAATCAGCTGCGGCCCGAGAATACCCATCCATTCGGGCTGTTCGACTTTGGTGGAGTAGCTGCCGTCGGTATAGGCAAAGTATCGATATTTGTTATAGGCGTGAGTCTCACCCCAGGGACCAAGGCCATTGGTTGGCACTATCAGGTTAGTGCCGCCGGGGGCATAGTCCCAAACTACTTGTTCTGCGCTGACCCAATATTCCCTTATTTGGCCACCCTGCGCCTGACTGGCATGTATTTGACCGGTATAGAGATGGGTGCTGAACAACAAAAACAAGGTGATAAGTCGAACAAAGAACATGGTAGGGCAGCTCCAAATAGTTAGGCGGCGTGATCGGGGGTATTGTGATCGGCGGGCATTATTGCATTGACCTAAATCAAATACGAATGATAATTAGTTGCATTTAGAATTCTGGATCAATATGATCTGCTCCCATTAAATTGACCCTTCATACAACATGTTCACTTTGCAGGCTTGAAAGCCTTCGAACAACTGGAGTAATTATCTATGAAAAGACCCTTAATCACCATGAGCATTGTGGGGCTACTCGCTTTGTTTGCTGGCTTTGCTCACTCAGCTGAAGATGAGGTGACCATGGCGGAAATAATGATTCTGCTCAAAGCTCAGCAGGCCGAAATCGAACAGTTAAAACAGCAACTGGCCAACACCAATCAAAAAGTTGAAGCCACTGCCGGTGCCGTTGAAACTGTGGCATCAACGACAGAGAGTTATGCGAAAGTTGCCGATTGGGCAGACAAAACTCATTTGGGTGGTTATGGGGAGCTGCATTACAACGATAAAGAAAACGGTAAAACTGATGAGGTGGATAATCACCGCTTCGTGGTGTTTGTAGAACACGAGTTTAGCGATGAGGTGCGCTTTGTTTCTGAAGTAGAGTTAGAGCACTCAATATCTGGCGAAGGTCAGAATGGTGAGGTCGAGGTTGAGCAAGCCTATATCGAATGGGACTTTGCTAAGCATCACAGTGCCACATTTGGGCAATTCCTGCTGCCCGTGGGCATCATCAACGAAACTCACGAGCCGGATAGCTTTTACGGTGTTGAGCGTAATCCGGTCGAGAAAAACATCATTCCAGCGACGTGGTGGGAAGCCGGGGTAAAACTCCATGGCGAAATAGCCACCGGACTTAGTTATGATTTCGCCGTACACAGCGGCCTGGAGACCGACATAAACGGTAGCAAAGCCTTCGATATTAGAGGCGGTCGTGAAAAGGTTAGCAAGGCAAGCGCAGAGGATTTCGCCTATACAGGGCGTATAAAATATACCGGTGTAGCAGGACTGGAACTGGCCCTGGCTGTACAGTATCAGGAAGATATCGCTCAGGGGCTTGGAGCCGACGAAGCCAATGCCCTATTCTGGGAAAGTCACTTTGTCTACCAGACGGGTGATTTTGCTTTGCGGGGTTTATATGCCAGCTGGGATATAGATGGTGATGAAGCTGAGTTTTTTGGTCGAGACGAACAGGATGGCTGGTATATTGAACCTTCCTATCGACTGACGCCGAAATTAGGTTTCTTTGCTCGTTACAGCGAATGGGATGTGGAGGCCGGTGGTAGTGCTGATACAGAGATTGAGCAGATTGATTTGGGTCTCAACTATTGGTTGGTGGAAAATGTCGTGTTTAAAATGGATTGGGCAGACCAGAGTAACGGCGATGGTGACAGCTTTAATCTTGGTCTCGGCTGGAGTTTCTAGCAACACCGTGGCTTATTTAATCGAACGCTTAATTCCTGCCGCGAAAGCTAAAAGGTGCAAAGTAATCAGCTTAGAGTTTACATAAATGCGCTGGACTCGTACTTTGCTGGTAAGCATCGCTCTTGTACTCGCCACTAGCTTTGCGATGGCAAAGGGCGTGTACCTGAGCCCTCAGGAATTTTTGCAACAATCCTTTGGCTCATTCAGTCAGGGGAGTCAGGCTTTATGGCTGGATGACGCGGACAAGCAGCAGGCCAAAGCGATATTCCACCGGGATTATGTCGGCTTTCGAGTGCGTTATTGGCAGGACGGGCAGAAAACCGCGTGGATACTGAATGACATTGGCAAGACTCGGCCGATTACCTTCGGCGTAGTCGTGACCGGCGATCAAATAGAAAACGTCACCGTCCTGGAGTTTAGGGAGAGCCGTGGCAGTGAGATTAGACATCCCTTTTTTACCGAGCAGTTTGTTGGTTTAACGCTAGCAGGAGAGGGTGCTGATCTCAACGATTCGGTCGATGGTATTACCGGTGCAACTTTGTCGGTTAGAGCCGCAACGCGGGTCGCTCGGTTTGCGCTGTATCTCAGCACACGGGTCACGGGTAATACCCAGGCGAGGCTAGATGAATAAAGTCGCGCCACCTGGTCAGCTTGCAGACAAGGCGATCAGTAGAGAAGTATCTTCACTGAAGATTTGGCATCGACGGCTGGGCTTGAGCGCAGCCACTTTCGTGCTGATCCTGGCGATTAGCGGGTTTTTTCTCAATCACGCTAATGATTGGTATCTGGACCAGCAGACTATCAGCTCATCGGCTTTGCTAGATTGGTACGGCATAAAACAGTCAGAATCGTTAATGAGTTACCCCCTGGACGACAAATTTGTCACCCGAGTCGGCGACGAAGTGTTCCTCGATACCCGTGAAATTGCACACTGCACCGGGCAGTTGCAGGGAGCCTTAGCGCTACCTAAGCAGCACTTTATTGTTATTGCCTGTGACAACGAACTGTTTGTGTTGACCGAGCAATACGAGATGGTCGAGAGATTGGGTGCTGCACACAGCGTGCCTGGGCCGTTGGATAAAATCGGGTTGTATCAAAATGAACTTGTTCTCTCAGCAGGGGCCGATCACTTTTTAGCCGATATCGATCGCTTGAGCTGGTCGTCCCTGGCCGCTAGCGAAGCCGCCACTAAGAAAACAATAAACTGGGCTAAGACTACTGCGACACCACCGGCATTGAGTGAAGCACTTGGCAAGCACTTTGTCGGTGAAGGCATTACGGTAGAACGTCTGCTATTGGATATTCACAGTGGACGCATAGTGGGTGCCTGGGGAATCTACCTGATTGATCTGATGGCGATCTTATTCGTTATTCTTGCCGTGACAGGTTTTATGATGTGGTTGCGAGAAGTACCTCGACGTAAATAAGGCTGTAAATCTTTCAGCCAGTTTTGGCGGCGCTGTTTTGGCAGGGCACCTTCGGCAGAGCACTTCTAGCAGAGCTATATTTTGTAGACTAATTATTGCAGCCGGTTTTTTCGGACATGGTATTTGCCATTGTGAAAACCACTAAAAACATCCTCGATGGCCGGATGCTTGATGGCCTCAGGCTCCCGTTCAGCAAGTAAGTTTTGCTGGGCAACGTAAGTGCTATGCACACCGTTGTCGACCAGTACGTGATACCAGGGCTCGTCCTTTGGTGGTTGTGATTTGGCCATCTGCTCGTACCATTCGGCGGACAGCATAAACTCTGGGTCAATCTCGAAAATCACGCCACGGTAGTTAAAAAGGGCGTGATTGACGATCTGGCCAATATAAAATTTTGCGTGTTTAGTCACCGGCTTAAGCCTCTTTTTTCCTCAGTCAAAATATTAGACCTCATTTCCATCCCTGGCAATAATCTGAATCTCACCACTGCTATCCACACAAACACCTATTTCTATAGGCCGACAACAGACGAAACAATCTTCGACATAGTTTTGTTCAGAGATCGAGCAATCAATGACTAATTCGATCAGTTCGCCGCAGTAGGGGCAGGAAATATGCCTGGATTCAAGTAAGCTCATCCTGGCAGTGTACGTTAAGTTGTGGTTGCTATTGATTAAAATCGACCTTGCTAGTTCTGAGTGATCGATAGGGAGAATGTTGGATGTTTGTCGGCCTGGCCAGTATTCCTGATAAAATCGTCGGGAAGGGGCTATTGATCCTTGTGTGATGGCTATGTGGCACCCATGTGATGGCTGGCGAAGAAGGTTTGATGATTGCTGTTATGGACATATTAAAGCCCGGAAATATATGTGATAAAAATTAAACAACTTCAATTTACCTACCAGGGCGCTGATCAACCAGCACTGGCAAATATCAGTCTTTGCGTGAAACCGCAAAGTATATTTGGCCTATTGGGCCCCAACGGCGCGGGTAAAACCACACTGTTGTCGATGTTAAGTGGCTTGTTGCCATGTCCTGCCAACACCATCTTTATTGACGATTGTGACTTGTCCTTAGACAGTAATAGGGGCAACTCCCACCTGTCGCTCGTGCCACAGGACTACGCTTTTTATCAAGATCTGACGGTTAAAGAAAACCTCAACTTCTTTGCAGGTGTTCAGGGCCTGGCGAAGCCAGTTTTAATAACCAGGCTTGGGGAGGTAGCTGACATTACCGGACTTGGCGAACGTCTTAATCAAAAAGCAACGACGCTTTCCGGTGGTCTTAAGCGGCGCTTAAACCTGGCCATTGGTTTATTAAACAGCCCTAAACTGTTACTGCTCGATGAGCCAACCGTTGGTATTGATCCTCATTCTCGACATTTTATTCTCGAAGCTATCAGAGAGATAAACCGGCAGGGCACGACCATTATTTATACCTCGCATTATATGGAAGAGGTG
>JAHRWI010000267.1 GCA_019090225.1 Porticoccaceae bacterium | reverse complement strand
TACCGACACTGAAACAGCGGTTGAAAATCTGCTTAACGAATTGCGTCAGCTAAATAATGATCTCGATGTACCATCACCCAAAGACTACGGCATTGATAAAGAAAAATATTTTTCTCTTTTAACGACTATGTCCGAGCAGGCGCTTGCCTCTGGTTCGCCGAATAATAATCCCCGGGTACCTTTGAAAGCGGAAATAGCAGAACTATACAGGGAGGCCTGGGCATCTTAGCTTTGCTACTAAGTTGAGGGAAAGGTCAAGATCATTTCGATTCGTCATTGCATTTTCCACCAGCTACCCTTTCGTATTGACAGCTTAACGGAAAAATCCTTCCCCAAAACCCAACCCCGCTTTAGCCCGGCTCGTGATCAAGAAGAACCGAGCGTCTGGGAATTGGCCTTATATTACTTGAGCTGCTCTTCCCGAAAATCCAACATACGTTGCAGTGGAATCATTGCCCGCTCGCCCAACTCTGGATCAACACTGAGTTCATTGCTGCCGCTTTCTAGAGATTCCATCATGTTTTTTAAATGATTCATCGCCATCCAGGGGCAGTTGGCACAGCTTCGACAGGTCGCACCATGACCGGCGGTCGGCGCAATAATCAATTCTTTGTCAGGAGCCATCTGCTGCATTTTGTAAAAGATACCTTCATCGGTCGCGACAACGATTTGCTTGTTGGGCAGAGTTCGAGCAGCTTCGATCAGTTGTGATGTCGAACCCACCGCATCCGCCATGGCGATAACGGCTTCAGGGGATTCGGGATGCACCAAAATCGCGGCATCGGGATAAATTTGTTTGATATCTAATAAACCACGGGTTTTAAATTCTTCATGCACCACGCAACTACCATCCCACAGAAGCATGTCAGCACCGGTTTTCTGTTGCACGTAATTGCCCAGGTGCTTGTCAGGTGCCCAAAGTATTTTGTGGCCCTCGCTATCGAGATAATCCACCACATCCAGAGCGATACTCGACGTTACCACCCAGTCTGAACGGGCCTTTACGGCAGCCGAAGTATTCGCATAAACCACCACGGTTCGATCAGGGTGTTGATCACAGAAAGCGGCAAACTCATCTGCAGGACAACCAATATCCAAAGAGCAGGTCGCTTCCAAGGTTGGCATTAATACAGTTTTTTCAGGGGTGAGTATTTTTGCGGTCTCACCCATAAATTTCACGCCGGCAACAATCAGGGTTGAGGCAGGATGATTTTTGCCAAAACGAGCCATCTCCAGGGAGTCGGAGACAATGCCGCCGGTTTCTTCGGCGAGAGCCTGAATCTCCGGGGCGGTGTAGTAGTGGGCGACGATGACTGCGTCCCGCTCTATCAGCAGGGCTTTGATTCGCTCTTTGTATTGTTCGCGCTGTGATGCGGTTTCAGCGGGCTCGGCCTGGATTCGGTCGAGGTGTTTTTCGACCATCTGACGAAGTTGGGGGTTTTCTGCGATCGTAAGGTTTTGTGTGTCAGACATAATGGTTTGGAGATTGAAATCAGCCGAAGATTCTAGCACAGCCGCCACAAGCTAAGCGTTTTGGCGGCTGTGATTGTTCGCCCAATTCTGCATCTGAGGGGATCCCTGAGCGAGCACTAAAGCTATTAACCAAACTACCCTCGTAACTAAAGCTCGGCCGCCATTTTTCTGCTACCTGCTATCAAATCCGAGTTAGCTCCAGTTATAGAATAAGTAGCATTTTTCTATAACTGGAGTGAGAGCTAAGCCACCCTGGCTTTTAGGCATCGATCCGCGCAGTCGCTTTACCAGCAATCACTGGCTGATCATCCTGATTCACTGTTACAAGATCCAGCTCTACGACCTGATGGCCATCTTCTTCGTGGATTTCGGTGACCGTTGCTTTAGCGATCAAATCATCGCCCGGCCAAACCTGACGGGTGAAACGAGCGCTGTATTTAGTCAGTCGACCATCACCTACCCAGTCGGTCAGCATCACGCCGGTGGCTCCCATGGATAACATCCCGTGGGCGAAGACACCGGGATATCCGGCGACTTCTTTGGCGTATCGCTCGTCGGTGTGCAAAGGCATGTAATCGCCGGACGCACCTGCGTATTGAACGATTTGGGTTCGCGACAGGTTTTCTGCCACTTGTTGCTGATGAGTATCACCGACTTTTAATTCACTGGCTTTAAGTGCCATGTTGTTCTCTCCTGAATGCTGTTATTCGACAATAAGTCGATTTTTCGTATCTTGAATATCTTTGTTTACTGGTTTTAGGCGAGACGGTATTAGTCTTGCGATACCGCTTTACCTGTAGTGACACCGACCGACGTTGCAGTCACCACCAACTCACCACTTTGATCCCGATATTCGGTAATCACTTCGCTAAATGACATGGTGCCGCCACGACGGCCTTCTTTTTCCCAACTCTTACCACGTTTGGTGGTGACAGTCAGGTCATCGCCAGGACAGATCGGCTTGTGATAAACATATTGTTGCTCAGCGTGGAGCATGCGGGCGCTGCTACCACCGCTGTCTTTTTTCTCACCGTCACCGGCCTTTTTCTCTTTTGGTTTGAGACCAGTGGCGTCTTTACCCGAACCAAACCATGGCTGACCAATCACCGGACGTAAAGCAAACTTAGGATCGTACTGAGAACTGGCCTGCACAAACGTGGGTGGTGCAACAACGCTTCCTGGCTCTGTGCCCTTAGCGTATTCGGCATCGTGATAGACGGGGTTATCGTCCCCCACTGCGCGGGCAAACAACATGATCTGGCTGGCATCGACTGGAAACTTGAACTCGGCCATTAGCTTCTCCTTTTTGTGATTTAAGTATCGGTTAATTTAAGTGTCGGTTAAATAGTTTTAAGTGTTCGTTCGTTAATAGACAGTAATGAATATTCAGTGTGCCGCAGGATAAACCACGCTTGTGCTGAATTCTATGGCTCCGGGGATTTCCTTGATAGAACGGGAACAATTACCCGGCCATACAGATTTATCACCGCCAGGGCTCGACCAATATCTTGGCATGTCTTTCCGGGTCGCCCAGATCCTTAAACGCACCGGCAACGCCATCAAGTCCCACCTTACCAGTAATCAATGGCTCGACATTGACCTTGCCTTCAGCAATGTTGTGCAAAACACTGGCAAACTCATCACCGCCATAGCCCAGCACAAACTGAAGGTTAATTTCTTTGCTGATAGCCCGGTAAGGCATGAACTGATCTTCCTCCATGCACAGGCCCACGACAACAATGCGGCAGCCTCTGGGCGCCCCGACAATCATCTGTTCAATAACACCTGGCACCCCCACGCACTCGAAATAAACTCCCTGGCGGGTCTTCGGGCCAGTGTCAAAGGGATTGCTGGAATCGCCCACCTTGTCCACCAGGGCCATATCATTCCAGGTATCGTAAGGGGAATTAACACCGGGATCGACGACCACATCCGCCCCCACCTGCTCGGCTAACTTTCTACGCGCCGGACTAAAATCAGCGGCGATTATCGGGCCTACGCCTTTCAGTTTGAGCGCGGTAATAACCGCCAGACCCACCGGGCCACAGCCAATCACCAGCGGCACCTCATCGCTTTGCAGGCGCGCCATTTCTACGGTGTGATAGCCCACCGCCATAGGCTCGGTAAGAGCAGCTAGATCCGTAGCCAGCCCATTAGTGACCGGCAATAGCATCGACTCCAGCAAAACCATTTGCTGCCCGTAACCCCCAGGCGCATCGTTGGAGTAACCCACTGTAGCCAGTTTGCCACCGCGCATTAAAATGGGCATGGCGCACACCTTGGTACCCACGGCCAGCTTGCCGGTGGTATCCGGCCCGTAGTCAAGAATTTCTCCACAGAACTCATGACCCATCACTACGTCTCGGCTCAGATCCATATCAAACAAGCCGTCTGTTTCTCGGGACATTTCCACCATCTGGTGGCCATGAGCCAAAGTGTGTAAATCCGACCCGCAAATACCGCAGGCCAGGGTTTTGACCAGCACCTCTCCGGGCCCCGGTGTCGGCGCTGAAATGTCGTCAACAACGATTTTTGAGTCTCGCATAATGGCTGCGCGCATCTTCTAGTTCTCCTGTTTTTATTGTCGTTACTTAGCTCAACAGAGAAAGTCCTGTAGACAGGCATAGCCCGACAGGTTTCCCGCCACCAACCAAGTGTATGGTTCTTATAAATAGACCTTAGCCAACAAGAAGTAAAGTAGATTCCAAAATAGCAAAAACCCCGGCAGTCACCGGGGCTTTTATTTAGCTGTTCACTCAGCAGCGAATCAGCGTTGGAACGTCGCTTTAAAGCATCAAGCCAGTGAAAAGCCGGCGGTCATACCGCCATCTGCCATAAACTCAGAACCCGTTGAATAGGAGCTATCATCAGAAAGTAAATAAGCTGCCAGGGTCGCCATTTCTCGCGGTTGTGCGATTCTTCCCAGGGGTACGCCACTAAACACCTCGTTGGCGACATCTCCTGTTAAGCCCGCTTCGGTGACCATAGCAGTCAGTACACCGCCGGGATGCAGCGAGTTGACGCGGATATTATGTTGGCCCAGCTCCATGGCTGCTGCCTTGGTCATGCCACGAACCGCAAACTTACTGGCGCAATAAGCGACACCGCCCATCATGCCGCCCATGCCTGCAATGGACGATATGTTGACAATCGCACCACCGCCCGCAGCCTTCATCGATTCAACGACTGCTTTCATGCCCAGAAACACACCTAGCTGGTTAATTTTAATTACATTCATGTAATCATCGGGTGACAGCTCATCAAAGGGTTTTATCCCTGCGATAGCGGCATTGTTGACCAGGCCAGTAAGCTTACCGAAAGTCGATACTGTCTCTTCGACCGCCGACTGCCAGGCATTTGGATCCGAGACATCGAGCTCAATGGCCCGTGCCGAATCACCGATATCTGCAGCGACCTGTTGTGCCTGTTCGTGTAATACATCACAAACCACAACCTCGGCACCGCGTTCGGCAAATAGTCTTGCTTCCGCTTCGCCCTGCCCCCGTGCTGCTCCTGTCACCAGTATTACCTTGCCTTCTAAACTGGACATAATCTTTCCTCATTAATAGTTTCTATTGAACATGGATTTTTGCACTTACCACGGCTCTCAGTCCAGTAGTTTCCTAAGCGCTTGTCAGAACCAGAAAACGCTAACTCGATAGCTGATATTTAGACCATCTCAGGCGTAATATTTGTCTCCGATAATTCTCTACTTGCGCGAATTCGTAAAAAACCCTCTAATTGCGGACTGACTAATATTGCAATCCACGGCAAGCAGAACAAATCGATAACAAATTCTGCTGCCTTGCTCAAGCCCGGTTCGGGTCTAAATCCAGCACCTCAGACTAACTTTTTAACTATTCTAAAAATGGAGTGAAGTAATGACAGCAAGTGAAATTAGTATTGGCATTGATGTGGGCGGTACGCATACAGATTTATGTGCGGTACAGGGCACCAATATTGTTCGGGCAAAAGCGCTGACCACCCACGATGATTATTCTGTGGGGATATTTAACGCCCTGACCAATGTCTCAAAAATTATTGATATTTCTGTGGATGACTTGCTGTCCAGGCATTGTCGCGCTTTCGTTAACGGCAACACCATTGTGACCAACTCCCTGACCGAACTGAAAGGTGCCAAGGTCGGTGTATTAGTGACCGGGGGCTTTTCCGACATTCTGCGCGTTGGCCGCGGTGCCCGTATGAACGTCCGGGACGACCATCTGCAACGCAACTTACCCCGCCTGGTACCCCAGGAATTTGTCTCTGAAATCGACGAACGTATCGATCGGGATGGAGAAGTTATTGTCGCCCTGGATCATGTGCAGGTAGAAAAAGAAGTCCGTCGCCTGGTCGGCCTGGGTGTTGACTGCATCGCTGTCTGCTTCCTCTGGAGCACCGCTAATGGCTCTCACGAGCAGGAAGCCGAAGATATTATCAAGCGCGTGGCACCCGATATTTTTGTCACTCAATCTATCTCCGTGGCCTCGGTGTTTCGTGAGTTTGAACGCTGGCAAACCGCTATTTTGAACTGTTATGTGCAACCCCCGGTTAAAGGCTTTGTAGAAACCGTAGCCAAAGGCTTACGCGCCCGAGGTTATGATCGCGCCCTCGAATTCTTTAATGGTCTTGGCGGCGTACTCACTGAAGAAGTCGTCAAGCAGGTACCCATTCAGCTGTATAGCTCCGGGCCAGCTGGCGGCGCGGTCGGCTCCGCAGCATTAGCCAAACGCTACGGTCTGGACGAAGTGCTGTGCGGCGATATGGGCGGCACCAGCTTTGACTCCATACTGATTCATAACCAGCAACCCAAAGTCGTACAACGTTGCACTATCGGCCGCTTCGATACCGCACTGAGTCTGCTCGATATCGACTCTATCGGAGCCGGTGGCGGCAGCATTATCCATCTCGATTCTCGGGGTATTCCCCAGGTTGGCCCACAGAGCGCAGGCTCTATGCCCGGGCCGGTTTGTTCAGGTCGCGGCGGCACCGAACCGACAGTGACTGACTGCATGGCGGTGATGGGTTTTATTGATCCAGACAACTACCTGGGAGGTGAATACGAACTGGATCTTGACGCTGCGAAAAATGCTCTGGAAGAAAAAGTCGGCAATGCCCTCGGCTGGGATGCTACTCGCACTGCTGCTGGAGCCTATTCATTGGTGGTCGCCAATATGGCCAACGCTCTGCGGGAGCTTTCAGTGAGCCGTGGTCGTGATCCACGGAAATGTACCTTTATCGCTTATGGCGGAGCATTGCCCGTGTTCAGCGCCTCGATGTGTCAGAAGCTCGGCATCACCGATATGATCATCCCCGGCCAAAGCTCAGCCTTCTCGGCCTACGGTTTGCTTGAAGCCGATTACATCCGTAGAGAATCAGCCACCATCGGCTGGCTGGTCGGCGAGGAAGACGGCTACGGGCACATGATGGCCACTCGTGATCGCCTGGAACAACTCATCCGTGCGGATTTAAAAGAAGCCGGGTTTAGCGATGGCGAAATGCAAATTACCTTCGGCGGCGACTTCCGCTACGTGGGTCAGTTAGCCGAGATGAATATGGCTATGGCAAAAAGCGATGTCGAAAAAGACCTCGGTGCCGGCATCAACCCAGTCTTTGATGTCGCCTACGAGGAGGAATTTGGCCCCGGCACAGCATGGACTGAATCAGATTTAATGCTGGTGAACTATGTGGTTACCGGCGTTGGACTCCGCCAAAAACCCGATATTCAACCGATTGATGCGCCCCCTTCCGACGCCTCTGGCGCTATTCTATCGACTCGGCGGTTATTTTTGCCTGACACTCAGGAGTGGGCAGAAACACCCATTTATGATGCCGACAAATTAACCCCCGGCACCACCTTTGAAGGCCCTGGGGTTATCGATTGCAAAGACACGACGATTTATATTCCTCGCAGCGCCACGGCGAAGCGTGATGAATACAATAACTTCCGAGTCTCGATTCGAGCCGACTAGATCTTCGACAGACTAAGGGCATCAGTGAACGTAACGATATAGGCCAACAAAAAAAGTTAGTTCACTGAATGCAATTACTTAAGCGAAAAAATTATAAATTTCGCCTCGATAAATATTACGTCTAAAGACGAGGCAGGAGAAACAAGTATGACAAGCCAGACCACAACAAGTACTGCAACAGATAGCACACAGACCCAAAGCGCCAGCGATGAGTTTGATCCAATTACCGCCGAAGTAATCCGTTCGGCCTTTGACAATATCACCACAGAAATGAGCCTGGTATTACTGCGCACTTCAGGCTCGCCAGTGCTCACCGAATCAAAAGATTTTTCCACTGTGCTCTTTGATGCCGATCTCAACCAGATCGGCAGTTCCGGCTACATCATTCTACACATGGCCTCATCTCGACGCGGTGTCGAAGCCGTGGCCAAAGCCCGTCTACCGGATGACATCAATCCCGGCGATGCCTTTATCTGCAACGACCCCCACACCAGCGGTGCGTTGCACCAAGGTGATGTGGGCATCGTAATGCCGATATTTTATGCCGACGAACTGGTCGGCTGGACCTTCTCCAACGCCCATTTAATGGACATCGGTGGCTCGGCCATTAGTGGCTTTGCACCAGAAGCTCGGGACACTTTCTCCGAAGCACTGCGCTTTCCCGGCACACGGGTAGCCCATAATGCCGTGCTCGACGAAGAGTGGGTGAGCTTTATGCGCAACAACGTGCGGGTACCGCTGT
>JAHRWI010000266.1 GCA_019090225.1 Porticoccaceae bacterium | reverse complement strand
TTAATGATCTTATGAGTTATCAGGTCCTCGCCCGTAAATGGCGGCCACGTACATTTGATGAGGTCGCCGGTCAGGAGCACGTGCTACGTGCGCTGATCAACGCGCTGGATAATGACCGTCTGCACCATGCTTACCTTTTTACCGGCACCCGAGGCGTTGGTAAAACTACCCTGGCGCGCATTCTGGCTAAATGTCTGAATTGCGAACAGGGGGTTAGTTCAAAGGCCTGTGGTGAATGTAGCGCCTGCACGGAGATCAACGAGGGTCGCTTTATTGACCTGATTGAAGTCGATGCGGCCTCTCGCACCAAGGTTGAAGACACGCGCGAGCTACTCGATAACGTCCAATATCTACCCACCCGTGGCCGCTATAAAGTCTATTTGATCGATGAAGTGCACATGCTCTCGACCCATAGTTTTAATGCACTGCTGAAAACCCTCGAAGAACCACCGCCCCACGTAAAATTCCTGCTGGCCACGACCGATCCACAAAAGTTGCCGGTAACCGTGCTGTCCCGATGCCTGCAATTTAATCTAAAAAACCTTAGCCCAGAGCGTATCGTCGATTATTTAAAAGGTATTCTCGGTAAAGAGAATGTGCCTTTCGAAGAGGCCGCACTGTGGGCTCTTGCCCGTGCTGCAGATGGCAGTATGCGTGATGCTCTCAGCCTCACCGACCAGGGCATTGCTCACGGCGATGGCAAACTGACAGCAGCAGAACTGAGCACCATGCTCGGCACCATTGATCGCTCTACAGTCCTGAATATCTGTCGCAAAGTGGCCGCGCGCGACGCCAGTGCCGTGCTGGGCCTGGTCGAAGCATTGGCAGAACACGCGCCGGATTACGCAGGTGCGCTGGCAGAAATTTTATCGATCTGGCATCGAGTCGCGGTGGTGCAAGCGGTACCTGGCGCGCTGGACAATAGTTTGGGTGATCAGGAGGTGATCCGCGAGCTGGCCGAGAAAATAAGTCGCGAAGATATACAGTTGTTTTATCAAATATGCCTGCTGGGACGGCGGGATTTACCCCTGGCGGCTGATCCGCGCAGTGGTCTGGAGATGGTGCTCTTGCGCCAGTTAGCGTTTCAGCCCGTGCTGGAAGAAGGGCTTGACCCTCCAACACTTAGTGCCGAGTCTGTCAGCTCGGTCGAGGCTGCTAGCCCATCGGGTATTGAAGGCCGTGTTGTCGATAGTAAAGGAGGCATAGAGGCCGCAAAAAAGCCTGAACCCGACCGTCTGACGGTCGAGGCTCCCCAGACCACCCAGGCTGTCGATCGATCAGAGCAGGCCGAATCAAGGTCTGCTGCACTATCAGTTGAGAACGAATACGCAGAACTGGCCGATGAAGGCTCTGTAGTCAACGATCCCGTTATTCCAGAGCCTGTTGTAGAAAGCCTGCCGATGAAAAAAGGAGTTGCAGACGATGCGCTTGTAGATGTCCCGCTAGCCCCTGAACTGGAACCTGAAATAGCACCTGAGCTAGCATCTGAACCCGTTGAGCATGAATCCGCAGGGTCATCCTCAATAGCACAAGCTCCAGTCGAGCAAGCCTCAGCGCTAGCAGAGTTGCCATCTAATGAAGCACCAGCTTGTTCAGAAAATAGATCGCCCGAGCAGACAGACGCGACATTTAGTGCTCAGCTATGGTTAGAAACCTGCCATCAGCTCGATATACAGGGGCGACTCCTGAATGTGGCTTCAAACCTGGAGTTTGTTGAACGTGCCGGGCAGCAGTTTTTGTTCAGGCTGGATAAAATACAAAGCGCCTTGTACAACGATGGCCATCAGCAAGCGCTAGCCACGGCCTTGCAAGCGTATTTCGCTCAGCATCCCGAGGCGGGTGCCGGTCTGGATTTGCCGAGTTCTATCTCGGTACTTATCGTGATTGCGCCGGTGTCAGCGGAGACGCCAGAGCTGTATCGCTTGCGTAAACGGGCAGAGAGGCAAGCTCAGGCGGTGCAGACCTTGCGGGATGATCCGCTGGTGAAAGAGCTGGAACAGCGCTTTGGTGCCACGGTGATAGAAGACAGTGTTATTCCCCTTGATTAGAGCAGGGGATTCAGAGAAGCAGGATGAGGAGAGGATGAGATGAAAGGCTTGGGCGACATGATGAAACAGGCGCAGCAAATGCAGGAAAAAATGCAAAAGCTGCAGGAAGAAGCGGCTGCGGCTGAAGTGACGGGTGAGTCCGGCGCGGGCATGGTTCAGGTACTAATGACCGGTCGCCATGACGTGCGCAAGGTGACCATTGATCCGAGCTTGCTCGGCGAAGATAAGGCTTTACTTGAGGACTTACTGGCTGCGGCAGTCAACGATGCAGTACGCAAAGTTGAGGCGCAAACCAGCTCGGTGATGGGCGATTTGATGGCCGGGATGCAATTGCCGCCGGGCTTTAAGATGCCTTTTTAAGCTTAAATCTTATTGGTTTAAAAAATACAAGCTCGCGAAACGATAAAGCCTTCAGGAAAGCGCTATGTACGGTCCGGTGATCGATGAATTAATAGATGCCCTGCGTTGCTTGCCGGGCGTTGGCCCCAAATCCGCTCAGCGGATGGCTTTGTATCTACTGGAGCGGGATCGCTCTGCATCGGGACGATTAGCCCTGGCTTTAACTGAGGCGGGCGAAAAAGTCGGACGCTGTCGCCAGTGCCGGACGCTGACCGAACTACAGGAATGTGTGATCTGCACAAACCCTGGCCGCGACGAAAGCCTTTTGTGCGTGATAGAAACGCCGGCCGATCTATTTGCCATTGAGCAGTCGGGTACTTATCGAGGCCGATATTTCGTCTTGCTCGGCCATCTGTCGCCTATAGATGGCATCGGGCCTGAGGATATCGGTATCAATCATTTGATGCAGCGCCTCACTGATGAAAATATCGAAGAACTGATTTTGGCCACTAACCTGACTGTTGAAGGCGAAGCGACTGCTTATTTTATCGGTGAAAGAGCGAGCTCTCTGGGCGTATCCGTATCGCGAATTGCCCATGGAGTACCGCTGGGTGGTGAGCTTGAATATGTCGATGGCGGCACGCTGACCCATGCATTCAATAGCCGTAAGCGCATATAGACGACTGAACCTATCAATCAATAACCCTATCAATGACTAACCCTGTGAATGGCTGATTCTATGATTGAAAACACGATAATGGTGACTAGCTCATCGGGCTTAGATGCGGCGGTAGCACAGTTAAAACAGGTCGATGCCGTAGCCCTCGATACGGAATTTATTCGTACCGACACCTTTTATCCTCGCCTGGCTTTGATTCAGCTATGCGATGGCCTTACCACCTGGTTGATTGATCCGCTGGCCTTTAGTGAAGCTGAATTTGCTCCCCTGGTTGATTTATTAGTCGATGAGCAAGTGGTAAAAATTATTCATTCCTGCTCGGAAGACCTCGAAGTGCTGCGCTATGCTCTCGGTGCCTTGCCGCGGCCCATATTCGATACTCAGGTCGCTGCGGCCTTTGTTGGGCTGGGTTTTTCCCTGAGTTATCAGGCCCTGGTGAAAGAGGTCACTGGGGTCGAGTTGAGCAAGCATGAAACTCGATCTGACTGGTTGCAAAGACCCTTGTCCGACGCTCAGTTGCGCTATGCCGCAGAGGATGTTCATTATTTGGGTGCGATATATGCTGAGTTGAGCGCAAAGCTTAATGCTCGCGATCGTTTGAATTGGTTACAGGAAGACATGGCTACCTTAATCTCTGGCGCAGAGCATGAGGTACCTGTTGAGGAATATTACCGGCGGATAAAAGGCGGCTGGAAGCTGGACGGACCAGCCCTGGCCGTACTCAAAACAATGTCCACGTGGCGAGAGATTGAGGCGCGGGAGCTGGATCGACCCAGAGGCAGGATCGTTGCCGATAAGGATTTATTGGAGATAGCGATAAGCCAGCCCCGAGATGCCAAAGCTCTGTCGGACAAGCAGTCCAGAGGGCGATCAGGGAACGGAACAGGAAAAGGTTCTAAGAGTGATGATGGTCTTCACCCTCGAGTCGTGCGGGTCTACAGCGATAAGTTAATCGAGTTGGTCGATCAAGGCCTGAATATTGATCCGGAGCTTTACCCAGACCCACTACCCAAGCCGGTGCCGAAGGAGCAGGGTGGCACCTTAAAAGCCTGCAAAAAGCTGGTTCAGGATAAAGCCGATGCACTGGCTATGGCACCGGAAATACTGGCTCGAAAGGCGGATCTCACCTATCTCCTGCATTCAATGGTTGCTGGAGAGATAAGCTTGTCGTCGTCTATGGAAAATAGCTGGCGGAAAGCGATGATTGGCGATCAGTTGTTAGCCTTTCTTGACAAATAAGGCTGGGACTAAGGTCAGAAAATAAGCTAGATAACTGGGTTTTATTGGCAAAAACGAACAATTAGGAGGTAGCAGCGGCGTGAAGGTGCTGTGTACGGTCTATAAAAGTTTAGCGAAAAGTGATTATTACCTGTTTGTTAAAAAGGATGGTGATGTAGCTCAGGTGCCTGAGGCACTGCTAAGCTATTTTGGTAAATATGAGCTAGCTATGACCCTGGTGCTAAGGCCGGATCGTCGCTTAGCTATGGTCAGCGCCGAAGAAGTACTCCAGGCCCTCGATGAAAAGGGTTATTACCTGCAATTGCCGCCCGGAAAAAACGACACCTATATGCAGGATGTCAGGGATAAAAACGAAAAACTTTGATGGCTGGAAAGTTTTGATGATAAAAAGTCTATGAGCGCCACACCTTTCTGGCAGAGTAAAAACCTCGACGAACTCAATGAGTCTGAATGGGAAGCCCTGTGTGATGGTTGTGGCAAATGTTGTCTGGCGAAAATTGAGGATGAGGACGGTAGCGAAATAGCCTTTACCCGCGTCTCTTGCCGATTGTTAGATACCAACACTTGTCGATGTAGTGATTATGGCAATAGAAAACAGCTGGTGTTGGACTGCCTGCAATTAGACGCGGGCAATATGGCCGAGATCAACTGGCTGCCACGCACCTGTGCTTACCGTCTGAGGCATGAGGGCAAGCCTTTGTATGGCTGGCATCCACTGGTTTCTGGTTCCAAACTCAGCGTCCACGAAGCCGGTATGTCGGTACAGGGTCGCGTGATTTCCGAGCAATATGTACATCCAGATGGTCTTGAGGAGCATATCGTTCACTGGATCGAGTGATGCGGGATTGAAGAAGACGGCATCGAGCAAGTCGCAATCGAAAGCTTATTGCCAGGTAACAACAGGCGCCAGGCATCAATAAAAAGGTAAGGAGTAAGCGATGTACACAATGGAAAATTATTACTGGGGACTGGTGGCCTACGTCCTTGGAGTGATGATGCTTACGCCTTTGCTGTGGTGGCTGACTCGATTTATTCCCTGGCGCCCCATAAGGGCCTTTTTTAGATTACTGGTGCTGACTTTTCTTTTAACGCCGATGTATGCCTATCAGGGTATGGACTATCTAGCGCCAGCCTGGGTAGTCGCAGTCTTCGAGCTAATTAAACCGCAAATGGATAAGGGCATATGGCACGGCCTGTTACCTATTGCTGTGTGTTTTGTGATCGTCTATTGCCTCGATTTAGCGCTGTGGCTGGTTTTTCGAAAACGGCGCAAAAACACTGGAGCAGAGGCGGAATCAAGCGCTAGTCCCGCAGCGACATAGATGTGAAGTACCTTGGTTAACCAGGCCTGGTTCGGGCTCTAGTTTTGGGCCTAGTTAACACCATGCATTGCACGCCGTAATAAAGGTGAGATGAGTAGCAGGAAGACGGCTACGCTAACGGCTGTCCAGCCAACCTGGGTATATACATCAAGTGTTCTGGCCAGTGCCGCTGATTGATCTGCCGCACCACCGGTCTGGGTATCGCCACCGGTTAAACGGGCAATTTGGCCAGCGATAAAGTTGGCTCCTGCAGAGGCCAGAAACCACACGCCCATCATCATACCCACCACCCGCGAGACACTCAGTTTAGTGATCATCGACAAACCCACCGGCGAGATACATAGCTCCCCAGTAGTGTGTAATAAGTAAATAAGCACCAGCCAGATAAGTGGTGTCGATGCGCCTTCAGTAGTGGTTTGGGCGCCAAACACCAGGACCAGAAAGCCCAGACCCACCTGGGAAATAGCCAGTGAAAACTTCACCGGTATCGATGGCTCCCAGTTTCTGGCACCCAGCCAGGTCCACAGGATGGCAAACAGCGGGGCCAATAAAAATATAAAGAGGGCATTCAAGGATTGAAAAACCGACGCCGGGATTTCATAACCCGCCACGACTCTATCCACAGAGCGATCGGCAAATAAATTCAATGACGAACCGGCTTGTTCAAATAAGGCCCAAAATAGTACCGAGAACAGGATAAGCGTCGAGGCCACAAACATGCGGTGGCGTTCTATGGCATCGCATTTGAGAAACGAGTAGGCGACCACTACAAGCAGCATCAGGCCACCAAAACCTAGCAAAGCTTTGCCGACCAAAGCCTGGTGTTGAACCAGTTGCCAGATCACCAGAACGCCGATAATCCCCCCGCAATAAATAAGTACTTCCCGATTGATGGGGCCGAATAGTTTTTCTGTGAGTAGTGCTGGGGAGGGCGGCGTGGCCAGACCTTTTAGGTGGGCTTGGCCGCGCAAAAACACCAATAAACCGAATAACATACCGATGCCAGCCAGACCAAAGCCATAGGCCCAGCCGTAGGTTTGACCCAGCCATCCACAGAGTATCGACGCAAAAAAAGCACCGATATTGATGCCCATATAAAAGATCGTAAAACCACCGTCTCGACGTCGGTCATTGGGTTCATACAGAGCACCAACGATGGTCGAGATATTGGCCTTTAGAAAACCCACGCCGGTGATAATAAAAGCCAGAGACAAATAGAAAATCTGCATAAACAGCGGGTTGCGCACGATCTCGCCGCCGGTGGCGATGGCTGGGGGGCCTTCCAGAGCCATGCCAAAATGGCCAATTACCAATAATATGGCACCGAAGGTGACCGCCTTCCTTGAACCGAGATAGCGGTCAGCAAGCATGCCGCCAATAACCGGGGTGACGTAGACCAGTGCAGAATATGCCCCGTAGATTAGAAAGGCCTTATCATCACTAAACAAAAAATGTTCGGTCAGATAAAAAATCAGTAGCGCGCGCATGCCGTAATAGCTGAAGCGCTCCCAAAGCTCGGTAAAAAAGCACACAAACAGCCCCCTGGGGTGACCAAAGAAACTGTCTTTAGGTGTGGCGCTGGACGGGTCTTTAAGGCTTTGATCATTCATGCAGGGGCGGCTACTTTTGTTATAAGGGCAATCGGTTTAGGGGAAAAGCGGGTGAATACTAGCAGGCATTATGCCCAGATAAAGTCCCAACGAAATCCGAAACTGAACATTGGTACGCTCAAGGGGGTTGGAATCAGGGCTGTAGTCCAGATAGAATGCTTCGTTTTATCAACTGTCCACCTAGGGGAATTTTATGCAATTTACGGGCACCGAGCGTTACGTCGCTACCGACGATCTTCAAATGGCGGTTAATGCTGCCGTCGTATTAGAGCGACCACTGCTCATCAAAGGGGAGCCCGGCACGGGTAAAACCATGCTGGCTGAGGAAGTGGCCAAAGCTTTGGGTATGCCACTTATTGGCTGGCACATTAAGTCGACCACCAAAGCCCAGCAGGGTCTGTACGAGTACGATGCAGTGTCGCGTCTGCGGGATTCACAGCTTGGTGACGACAAAGTTCATGACATCAACAACTACATTAAAAAAGGTAAACTCTGGGAAGCCTTTACCGCTGATGAGCGGGTGG
>JAHRWI010000265.1 GCA_019090225.1 Porticoccaceae bacterium | reverse complement strand
TGTTGCTGGCGACAAGGTTGACGAAGTTTTTATCGGCTCATGCATGACCAACATCGGTCACTTTCGGGCTGCGGGCAAATTGCTCGAACGGGTTCAACCAGGCGAACTAAAGGCCAAATTCTGGATTGTGCCCCCCACTCGGATGGACGAGCACACCTTAATGCAGGAAGGCTACTACAACATCTATGGCCGCGCCGGAGCACGCACCGAAATGCCCGGCTGCTCCCTGTGTATGGGTAATCAGGCGCGCGTTCAACCAGGCTGTACAGTATTGTCTACCTCTACCCGCAACTTCCCCAATCGTTTAGGTGACGGCGCCAATGTTTACCTGACGTCTGCGGAACTGGCGTCGGTCGGTGGTTTACTGGGTCGCCTGCCAACGCCAGAAGAATATCTGGAATACGCGGGGCAACTCGATTCCATGTCAGCAGAAATTTATCGCTACATGAATTTTGATCAAATCGAGTCATTCCAAAAAGCGGCAGAAGACGGTAAACGCATTGCCGCTGAGTTAATTATAGATGTGGCTTAAGGCGTGGCTTAAATCCCCAATGTTTATTGTTAGCCGCGTTTAAATATCTAGAAGCAGGTAACGGGAGCTTAAGCACTCTCGTTACCTGAACTTATTCGTCGGGTGCGGACGCCTATCTTTTCGACTGAACAGGTGCCTCGACATAACGGATACCTCGACATAACTGACTTATTACTCAGAAAAGACTGACTGAATACCGCTCCATTAAACCTATGTCGTTGATAGCTCAACGTTGACACATCAATGAAGTTAATATAGATTTCCCACCCAAAGCACTACCACCCTACCCCCAAGTCAAACTACCGTGAGACGCTTATGCGCCGCTCCTGGAGCCTTCTAGTTGTCATTCTGATCCTTGCCGGGATCAGTTATGCCCTTGTTAATTACCTCGAAAATCGAAAATTTGTGGCTACTGACAATGCCTACACCACTGGCGATATCATTACCGTCAGCTCGCCATTTGAAGACATTATTATGTGGCTTGGCGGTGAAGAAGGTGACTATGTTGAAGCCGGTCAAGAGCTAATTCGTCTGGACGGAGGCGCACCCAAGAATGCACTTTCACGTGCCAAAAGCGATTTGGCACGTGTTGTTCAGGAAGTAGCCAGCCTCAAACAAAAAGTCCAACGCCGTAAAGCTGAGGTCGTACAGTGGCAAGCCAGCTATAAACTGGCCAGAAACGAATCCCAACGTCGCCAAAAACTGGCCAAAAAAGGTATGGTTTCAAAAGAAGAGGCCGACATCGCGGTCCTTCATCTCGAAGAGGTAGCCGCATCCCTGGCTACTGCCCGGCAAAGACTTTCTGAAGCGGAAATCAAGGCTGGCAGCATGCCTATCGCTGAACATCCAAAAGTCAAACACGCCGCGTCCTGGGCTAGCGGCCACCAGGCTTACGTCAACAAAACAACCATCGTTGCACCGGTATCCGGTCATATAGCAAAGCGTTTTGCCGCAGCTGGTGACATTGTCAAAGCGGGTAAGCCCCTGTTCCAGTTGGTTCAACTGGACAAAGTTTGGGTAGAAGCCAACTTCAAGGAAACAAAATTACGCAACTTACGAATCGATCAACCCGTTGAAATCAGCTCTGACCTTTACGGTAAAGAGCTCACCTATCAGGGCGTTGTTATGGGTACTGGCACCGGGACAGGCGCAGCCTTCTCCCTGCTACCGGCCCAAAATGCTACGGGTAACTGGCTCAAAATTGTCCAACGTGTACCCGTTCGTATTGAACTCACTGACGATACGGTCAACGACTACCCACTTCCAATAGGTTCTTCTTTGCACGTATCCATCGATACCAGTGACCAAAGTGGCGTTCGATTGAGTAGAGTACCCGCAGCCAGACCCGTGGATGTGTCACCGGTCTATGGCTACTGGCGCGAAGGTGTCCACGAAATGGCCCAGCAAATTATTGCCGACAATCTACCTAAAGGGGCCAAGTGATAATTTAGGCCTGCGCGAACTCTCAATATTAGGGAACCTACGACCCGCTTATTTTGGATAAAATATGTATTCGATAACACACCCCTCACCTTTCGGCCAGAAAAACGCTGGGCACAGGTATAGCTGTGTTTAATCTGTCCGATAATCTGGTTAGACAAATTGGGCTGCTATACCGCTATATGATGCGCGCCCTCGAAGCTGAAACCGCGCCTTTAGGCATGGGTGCCGGACGCTTTTCCTATCTATTTATTCTCTATATAAACGAAGGTGTCACCCAGCAGGACATCGCTTACCGTTTACAGGCGGATAAGGCAGCGGTTGCTAGAACCCTTGTTCAGCTAGAGATTCAAGGTTTTATCGAACGTCGTAGCGATCCTAGTGATGGCCGTGTTACCAGGGTTTATCTCACCGACAAATCGAGAGCCATGCAGGCTGATCTCGAAGCCGCAGTTGAACGGGTGATTGATCGTTTGAATCTTGATAGAAATGACAATGAACAAGGTTTGATCCGTGACGAACTTAAGGCCATGCTTACTTCACTGGATGATCATTACCAGGTGTCAAGTAATTCAAAACCATAACTAGTTACTGACCAAAAGTGCCCGTTAAGATTTAGGCAAGCGGCTCATATTGTTCAGCGCTTGTTTTATCCCTGGTTTTTACCCACCACATGCAAAACACTATAAAACCTAGTGTCACGACGTAAAATAAGAGTTGCAAACCCGCAGGTCGGGCGTCGTAGCCGATCAGAGTGCGCAGTATTTCTCCGGTAATGGAGCCATTGGCTACCAGCCACGAGCTATCCCAAATATCGTAACCGAGAGCCGG
>JAHRWI010000264.1 GCA_019090225.1 Porticoccaceae bacterium | reverse complement strand
TTGTCGATAAAGGGCAGGGGAATCAGTTTGGCCCGGCCATCGGCGTGGCTAAAGGTGGCGACTTGGGTATAGAGTCGCTTGCCGCCGGGTAATGGCGCCTCGTGGTTGTTGCGCTGCTCGGCAGTGTAGGGCCATTGAATGCCACGACTGGTCTCGATGAGCTCGTGATCCATACCCGAAATATCATTCAGATTACCTTTTGAAAGTTCGCGCATTTCTTCGAATACATCGGCCGGTTTTTCCGGGAAAGTAATGCTATTTTCTGGATTCAGGCGAGTGGCCAGGTCGTTAAAAATATCCAAATCAGATTTGCAGTCGTTTTTTGGCTGTATCACCTGGCGAACCATATTGACCCGACGTTCGGTGTTGGTAAAGGTACCTTCTTTTTCAGCCCAAATCGCTGCGGGTAAATATAGGTGGGCGTATTGATTGGTCTCCATATCGGCATAGGAATCCTGCACTACCAGAAATTCAAGTTTTTCGAGAGTTTTGCGAATGCGCGGTGTATTGGGCATGGAGGTAAGGGGATTGGTGGCCGCCAGCCAGAGTCCTTTAATTTGCCCGGTTTCAATGGCGGGGAAAATATCGGTTTGACTCAGGCCGCGTTTTTTTGGGAAAAATTCCGGGTCAACATTCCAGAACTTGCCGATTTCT
Source organism: Porticoccaceae bacterium (assembly GCA_019090225.1). GTDB lineage: Bacteria > Pseudomonadota > Gammaproteobacteria > Pseudomonadales > Porticoccaceae > HB2-32-21. Next base: position 5,073 of record JAHRWI010000264.1, on the reverse strand, counting down.
TCACGGTGCTCCGGGTTTTCCAGTTGACGATAACCGGGCAGGCCTGAGCAAGATGACCACTCGCGAGTACCCATGGCATTGCACTGGCCGGTAATCGATAAGGAGGTGCCACCGGGCTTACCAATATTGCCGGTGATTAAGCTCAAGTTATTAAGCCCGACCACACCATCGGAGCCGTGGGTACTCTGGTTAATACCCATAGTCCAGATATGCATGGCAGCGGGGGCTTTTGCGTAAAGTCGTGCCACATGACGAATAGTGTCTTCGTCGATGCCGCAAATTTTATAGGCGATAGCGGGGTCGTAGTTGGCGACTTCGGCTTTGAGGGCTTCGAGACCAACCGTGTTCGCTTCTATATAAGCCGTGTCTTCGAGGCCTTCGTCAAAAATCACATGCATCAGGGCGTTTTGTAAAACGATGTCGGTGCCGGGCTTAATGGGCAAATGAATATCGGCAAACTGGGCGATCATGGTGACGCGGGGGTCAATCACAATCAGCGGGAATTTACGTTTTTCCAAGGCTTCTTTTAAGCGCCAGTAAATAATAGGGTGTTGCTCGGGCAGGTTAGAACCCCAGGCCATCAGGCACTCGGTGTGCTCGAAATCCTCATAGCAACCGGGTGGGCCGTCGGAGCCAAAGGAGCGCTTGTAACCGGATACCGCCGAGGCCATACACAGAGTGGTGTTGCCATCGTAATTGTTGGTGCCGATTAAACCCCGCGCCACTTTACCGAGGGTATAAAATTCTTCGGTGAGTAATTGCCCGGTGGAAACAATGGCAAAAGCGTCTTTGCCGTAACTGCTTTGAATACGTTTGATTTCTCCAGCCATATGGCCGAGGGCGCCGTCCCAGTTGGTCGGTGTAAAGTCCTCGCCAATGTGTTCTCGTATTAACGGTGTTTCGCCTCGGCCATCAGAATTAAACAGCTCGTGGCCGTACATGCCTTTTAAACAGAGCTTGCCGCGATTGACATCGGCACCACCGACACCACGGGAGGCCACTGCCTGCCCCTCAGCGTTTTTACCGACTTCGATAGCGCAACCGGTGGAGCAATAACCGCAGGTGGAATAAGTCCAGTCGACGACTTTTTTGTCGGCGATCTTGATGGGGTTTTTTCGATGGCGGCCAAACAGCATTTTGCTAGTCTCCCATCAGCAAAGTATTTTCGCTAACGAGTATTACTTCGCCACCAACACGAAGTTTGGTCGGCTTATCTTTGTGATAATCCATTTCGATGTGTAAGACACTGCGCCGTGCTTCAGCGGTGCCGCGATCAATGGTGAAGGTGTAGGTGCCTTCACGGATATGTTCATGTTCACCCAGGTAGCCAGCGAAGCAGGGCATAGCGGAACCAATCGGTGGGTCTTCGTTAGCGCCTATGCCTGGCCCCAGAAGACGGCCATGGAAGTCGGTATCCCGATTGTCAGTTTTACTGCTAAAAATAAAGATTTCCTGGGCGGCCATTGCCGGTGCGCTGGACTGGCTCCAGGCGTCGAGACTGAAGCGGGCTTTGCGCACGGCCTGTTGGGACGTTAATGGCACCACCAGATAAGGTAAATCAATAGAGGCGAGGCGGGTATGAAAGGTGTGTGTGTCGATGTCGCTTTCATCGATGCACAGCAAACGTGCGAGCTCGCTTTCCGTCGGTGTGTAATGATCAATAACCGGACTGGCCGTCAGGGAAAACTGGACGAACAATGGCTTGTCGGCTTCATGCGTGACGTTAACATTGATATCCCCGGTATTCTGCTGAAATATCAGACTCGTATTAAGAGCCGACTTAGAACTTGAGTTGCCTGAGGAGATATCCAGTCGCCCGGCTTCGAGCAGTGCCCGGGCCGTGGCCAGTATCGGGTGCCCAGCGAAGTCAATCTCACCTTTCGGGGTGAATATACGCAAACGGAATTTATTATCCGGTTCTTCCTTGCTGACTTGTTTTGCGACAAACACAGTCTCCGATAGATTCAGTTCTGCGCCAATCAAGCTCATCTGGGTGTCGGATAGCTGCTCTGCTTCTGGAAACACCGCAATTTGCGCGCCCTGGAATATCTGGTTGGTAAACACGTCTGCGGTATAAAACTTATACTTTGTCATCAGACTTCTCCCGCCGGTGCGGCAGGATTCGCATGCACGAATACCCGCCCCTGATCTATTTTGGTCGGATAGGTAGCCACGGCCACGGCATCATCTTCAAAGCATTTACCGGTGGTGAGGCTGAAGTGTTCTTTGTGTACCGGCGAGGCTACGGCTAGTTCATCACCGATGCTACAGACAATGCCTCGGGCGAGAACATTGGCATCACTAAAGGGGTCGAGGTTATTAATCGCGTATACCCTGTCCGAATCCGTGGGTAAAAACAGGGCAAGCTGAGTTTCCGCCGAGGTGTTTTCGTTAAGCAAAGCAGCGACACCGGCGTCGTAGGGCAGGTCACCCAGAGCACAAATGTCTATCCAGCTTTCGTCTATACCGTTTACGCGTTTACTCAGGTCAGTCATGCGGGCACCCCTTTCTGCTTAGTAGTTTCGTCTTTGTTGGCGGGCCGAATCTGGCCGCGCTCTTCGACAAAGACAATATTGCTGTCACCTTTGTCACTGTTCACGAAGGGGCGGAACATACGTAATTTTTCCTCGTCTTCAAGCGTAGTTTTCCATTCGCATTGGTAGCTGCCGACTATTTCCGCCATCTCTGCTTCGAGTTGTTCACAAATACCGAGTGAGTCATCAATAACCAGTTCTCTGAGGTAGTCGAGACCGCCCTCCATATTGTCCATCCAGGTGGAGGTGCGTTGCAGGCGGTCGGCGGTGCGCACATAGAACATCAGGAAACGGTCGATATATTTAATCAGGGTTTCAGTGTCGAGGTCGGTGGCGAAAAGGTCAGCATGACGGGGACGCATGCCGCCATTACCACACACATATAAGTTCCAGCCGGTCTCGGTGGCGATAATGCCGAAGTCTTTGCTCTGGGCCTCGGCGCATTCTCGGGTGCAGCCCGACACCGCCGATTTTAATTTGTGCGGGGAGCGTAGGCCCTTGTAACGATTCTCAACTTCGAGAGCCAAAGCGACACTGTCATTCTGGCCGTAACGGCACCAGGTGCTACCGACGCAGCTTTTAACCGTACGCAGGGCCTTGCCGTAGGCGTGGCCGGTTTCAAAACCTGCATCGATAAGTTCTTTCCAGATTTCGGGCAGTTGCTCAAGGCGCGCGCCAAACAAATCTATGCGCTGGCCGCCGGTAATTTTGGAGTAGAGATTGTATTCTTTTGCAACTTCACCAAGGACGATGAGTTTTTCCGGGGTGATTTCACCGCCCGCGATTCTCGGCACAATGGAGTAGGTACCGTTTTTCTGCATATTGCCCAGGTAACGGTCATTGGTGTCCTGCAAGCCAGCATGCTTTGGCTCCAGCACGTAATCATTCCAGCAGGACGCCAGGATTGACGCGACGGTGGGTTTACAGATTTCGCAGCCTCGGCCACTGCCGTGTTTTGCGAGTAAGTCATAATAGGTTTTAATTTCTTCGACGCGCACCAGGTTATACAAATCCTGGCGAGTGTAGGCAAAGTGTTCGCAGATGTCGGTGTTGACTTCGAGGCCCATGTTATCCAGCTCGGCATTTAACACCTGCCCGACCAGGATATTACAGCCGCCACAACTGGTACCGGCTTTGGTGCAGGCTTTAAGGTCGCCTAACAGCGTTGCACCATCGGAAATAGCCTGGCATAGATCGCCTTTGGTGACATCGTTACAGGAGCAAATTTGCGCAGAGTCGGGCAGGGCCGTCACGCCAAGACCAGTGACGCCACTGCCATCTCGTTGCGGCAGAATCAGGGCGTCAGGATATTCCGGCAGGGGAATGTCGTTCAGCATGAGTTGTAGGAGGTTCCCGTAGTCTGTGGCATCACCGACCAGCACAGCGCCGAGCAGACGGTTGTTGTCTTCGTTAACGACGATCTTTTTGTAGATTTCGTCGGTGCCATCAATGTAGGTGTATTCGCGGGACTTGGGCGTATTGCTGTGGGCGTCACCGATACTGGCAACATCGACACCCATGAGCTTGAGCTTGGTGCTCATATCTGCGCCGGTAAAGGTGTTGTTGCCGCTTGTCTTGGTTTGAGCGGCGATAATATGCTCAGCGACCACCTGGGCCATTTTGTAGCCGGGGGCAACCAGCCCGTAAATCCGACCGCCCGATAGCGCGCATTCGCCAATGGCATAAATATCCGGGTCGGAAGTCTGGCAGTAATCGTTAACAACGATGCCGCCACGTTCGCCCACTTCAAGGCCGAATTCCCGGGCCAGGTGATCCTGAGGGCGGATACCGGCAGAAAATAACAGCACGTCAGTTTCGATTACATCGCCGTCGGCAAAGGTCATTTTGTGGAAATGCTCCTCGCCGTCTTCGATATTCTGGGTATTTTTGCTGGTGTGTACCTTTACACCCAGTTCTTCAATTTTCTGGCGGAGCATGGCACCGCCGCCATCGTCAACCTGAACCGCCATTAGACGCGGCGCGAATTCCACCACGTGAGTGGTCAGGCCGAGATCCTTCAAGGCTTTTGCAGCTTCAAGACCCAACAGGCCACCGCCAATCACCACACCGACCGAACCGCCTTTGGCTCCATCACGGATGGCTTCAAGATCCTCAATAGTGCGATAGACAAAGCAATTGTCACGTTGGTGACCGGGAATAGGGGGTACGAAGGGGAATGAACCGGTGGCCAGTATCAGTTTGTCGTAGCTTAAGGTTTCGCCTTTTTCAGAGGTGACCGTTTTGGCGTCGCGATCAATAGTGATCGCTTTGTCGCCAAGTAATACCCGAATATTATTTTCCTCGTAAAAACCCGGCTCGACCAGCGATAGATCTTCTGCCGAGCGGCCACTAAAAAATTCAGTGAGATGTACTCGGTCATAAGCGAGGCGGGGTTCTTCACAGAATGTGGCGATTTCGTATTCGGCCCCGGTCTCGCTAGTAGCCAGAGCCTCCAGGAATTTATGGCCGACCATGCCGTTACCGATAACCAGAACTTTTTGCTTCGAAGCCATGTATTCAAAACCCCTACTTATTACAC
>JAHRWI010000263.1 GCA_019090225.1 Porticoccaceae bacterium | reverse complement strand
GTGCTTAAAAATACGACGTAGATTAGCAACACCGGTTTGCGTTTAATCGATCCGCTGGGACCTAAAGAGCGTAATAACTTTCCCCATAGCAAAAAAGCCCGCCGAGCAGTTTTTTCGCTGGCAATCAGCGTTTCATTGACGCGTACGGCGCTTAGGCCCTGTAACAAATCTCGTCCCAGCGGCTCATGTCTGGCCCATGTGTCAACGATACGTCGGCCAAAGCGCTGACAGCAAACGATGTCATTATCGGAAACACCGGCACGGGGAATTAGCCCGCCCAGGTTAGGGCCTTTGTTGCCACTCAATACCCAGGCTGGTGTTGCCAGGAAGCTACCGATACTGCCAGCTTCATCCACTAAAGCGACATTGCCGATCAGGTGGGCATCGAGACCTGTGAGGAGTTTTTTCATTTCTTCCTGGGCCATAAGCCACATATCGCGGCAGGCAATGAGCGTGATGAGGGGTTTGTCCTTCAACAAACTTGCTGCAAGGGGACTTTTTAAAAATCCGGTGGTCGGTAGGGAAGGCGATAGAAACCAGACCTGATAAGCGAGGATGATCAAATCAAAGTCTTCGTCACCCTGTAGGCTCGAGGCCTGCATGGGAGGAGGGTCTAGATAGACCGCTTCAGGGAAAGTATCTAAAAAACGAAAAAATGGCCAGGGGAAGGGGTAATCGTCCTGGGGCAAAATATTTTCGAAGGTGACCGAAATATCTGGCGAATCAATTAAGGGCTGAGTGAAATGCTCAACGACACGGCTGAGCTGGCCGCTTTGAGAATAGTGGATCACCAGAATTTTCTTCATCGTGAGATTCCAGATAAACTGTTTTCGATTGCTAGCTGACTATTGCTCAGCTCAAGGGATTATCGGTGAGTTTGATAGCTAAAGGTTCAACCTACGCGGTATTATTTAACAGTCAAGACAGGAAAAATTATACCATGTCCCGCTGTCTTCGAAGCGGGGCCTTAGTTGTCTCGCTAGACGATTACTATTATTTTTCGTGGCCTGAAGGCCGTTTGGGTAGCCTTATTACAGGCCGAATATGTTTTTTGAGTTCACTATTTCAGATCAACATCCAGCGCTATCCGGGCATTTCCCGGGTCGGCCTATTGTGCCCGCAGCCTTACTTATCGATGAACTAAGCAGGCGAATAGCGCAGGATCTAGATCAAATGTTTTGCTGTGCAAAGCAGGTTCGCTTTGTCGCAGCGATAAAACCCAATGAGACAATAAAAGTCGAATACACATCAAAAAATCTTCACGAGGTTCGTTTTCAATGCAGCGTCGCTGGCGAAGTGGTCACGCGAGGGCTGTTGTCCACACAGATAGATTACCCCGTTCCTGATTTACCTTTGAGTGGCGAGGCTGGGCACCTTATTAATATCGATGATCTCTATCAAAAATTGCCCCACGGCGGCAGCATGTGTCTGCTGGATCATATTGATAGCTTTGATCGAGAGAGTATTCACTGTGTGTCAGTTCGATCATCAAATAACCCCTTAAGCCGTGAGGGCCAGTTATCGAGCTGGGCGTCCCTTGAGTACGCAGGTCAGGGATTTGCCTGTCATGGTTTGCTTAATGCCGTCCCCGATGTTGATGCCGGTGTCGATGTTGATGTGAATGTAGGGCCACAAAATGGCTCTGGGCCTAAAGAGATACCGAGAGCCTGGGTGATAGGTATTAAATATCTGGTCTGCTACCGGCAATTCTTGCCGGAGCTTGATCAGGATTTAACTGTTTTTGCGCGCATCATTGCCCACCAACAGGGTGCAGCAAGCTACCAGTTTAGCCTGAGTGCTGATAATAAAATATTTAGCTTCGGGCAGGTCAATGTAGCTTTTGATCTTAAAGATTAGTGCTGGCTTAGGTAGTCTGGGCTTAGGTTGTCAGGATCTGGATTAACTGGGTGTAGAACATTGCGGCTATCAAAAATATTCTAGAGTAACCAGGGTATAAACATGCGTGTTCGCTTTGCGTAGTCTCTGTAGGCCTCACCGAAAAATAAAATATTCTCTTTTTCCTCGACCTTTGCGGTAAGGGTTAATAAGGCGCTGACGGCTAGAACCAGACTAATTGTTAAGGGCGTCACATGTTTAAAGAAAGCGCCCCAGGCTAATAAAAGCAGAGAGGCATACATGGGATGGCGGATAAAACGGTAGAGCCCGTCCTCGACAATATGAACGGTGTTTTCAAAAGCAAAATTCTCAGGTGCATTGTCTCGCGCTTGATAGCCGCCACGTATTTTCAGCATGACAAGCGCATGGACAACAAAAATAATCGATGCCAGCAAAAGCAACCAGGAAAAAACATGCAGCGGGGTGAAAGGTTCTACAGTCCAGTAAGGGTGATTTAACAAGATGATTAGCAATATCCCTTCGAAAGCAAAAAACCGATAAAAGCCATGTTTGTTAGGGTTTCTTAGGGCTCTACGTGAGAGAAAAATTAATAGCAGAGTAAAAATAGTAAATAGAGGAATATTTATCACAACAAGTATTCTACCTTTCCTGGGTCTTTACTATTAATGGTCTGGTGTTAGGCATAAATAGATTCAAAGCGCTATTTATATTCGGCTAAAAACTCATCCATAACAGGGGTCATTTTGCTTTTAACGCTCGCCCATTTCATCAGGGAAAATCCGCCTTTTCCATTTGAATGGTATTCGGCATAGGCAATCCGGGAATTTCGTTTATAGAGTCTTAATTCAGCGTGAGATAGGTAGGGCGCGAAATCCCAGGATCTTAATGCAGTGTAGGTTAGATGATATTCGCAATGTTTCGGTTTAGATCGGGTGTAGATTTCAGTGGTAATCAAATGACGCTTAAATCCATCTTCGATAGTATTTAAAAACCCATTAACAATAACCTTTTCATTTTCTTTGATACAGACATGAACCAGTTTGTGTGAGCCATCGACCTGAGCAACTTCAATTGATGTGCAGGCGCTAACAAATAGAGATAACGCTAAGATTGTTATCGGGAATGATAACGTTTTGGTCATAATGTTTTTCCCTTATCCTTAATCGAATTTATCATTGGTATCCCTTCGATATTGTCATTCAAGAAATGCTTATCCCCAGCGCTTAAAAATAAGCGATGTGTTGACGCCACCAAAGGCGAAGTTATTACTCATAACATATTGAGTGTTGATGGAGCGGGGTTCCTGGCGAATATAATCCAGATCACCGCAGGCGGGGTCGATGTTGTTTAAGTTCGCAGTTGCATGTGCCCAGCCTTCATTCATCATTTGAATGCTCACCCAGGCCTCGAGAGCGCCGCACGCACCGAGGGTGTGGCCAGTAAAGCTTTTGAATGCACTGATAGGCGTTCGATTGCCGAAGAGATTATGGGTCGCAATACTTTCAGCAATATCTCCCCGGTCTGTGGCGGTGCCGTGGGCGCTGATATAGCCGATGGCACCGGTGGATAAACCGGCGTCATCGAGGGCCGCCTGCATCGCACTTTGCATGGTTTTGTATTGTGGCTGGGTGACATGGGAGCCATCGCTGTTACTGCCAAAGCCGACTACTTCTGCATGTATATTGGCCCCCCGTGCTTGAGCGGATTCTAGCTCTTCAAGAATTAAACTGCCGGCACCTTCGCCTATCACCAGGCCATCTCTATCGGCATCGAAGGGACGTGGCGTGCTTTCCGGGTGATCATTTTGGGTGCTAGTGGCATAAAGCGTGTCAAACACCGCTGCCTGGGTGGGATCTAACTCGTCAGCGCCACCGGCGACCATCATTAGTTGGCGGCCAAAGCGAATGGCTTCGTAGGCGTAGCCTATGCCCTGGCTACCCGAGGTACAGGCGCTCGATGTTGTGTATATCCGGCCTTTAAGACCAAAGAATACACCGATATTCACCGGCGCAGTGTGGCCCATCATTTTGATGTAAGAATTGGCGTTTAAGCCATCAGTGGTGTGCTGAAGTAACATCTTGCCAAATTCGGCGATGGCCGGAGGCGAGCCAGACGACGAACCATAGGAGACACCCATACGCCCATCTTTGATTGATTCGTCAGTCAATAAGCCAGCATCTTCCAGTGCGAGTTCAGTGGCTCGGGTGGCAAGTAGCGCGACACGGCCCATGCTCCGAGTCGCCTTTCGAGAGTAATGTGAGGGTTTTTCGAAGTCGCTTATGGGCGCTCCGAGCCGGGTATTGAGGCCTTCATAAATCTCCCAGTCCGCCATGTACCGGATACCGGTTGTCATAGCTTTCAGGTTAGCTGAAATAGTTTCCCAGTCGAGTCCGATGGGCGACAGGCCCGCCATCCCCGTGACGACTACACGTTTCATTAACACATTCCACCATTCACAGAAATTACTTGCCGGGTGATGTATCCGGCTTCTTCGGACATCAAAAAGTTAACGGTTGCTGCGACTTCCTGGGTTGTGCCCATACGTCGCGCCGGTATTAGCTTCATGGCTTCTGCCATGGGTACATCGGCCACCATATCGGTTTCAATTAGCCCGGGGGCCACACAGTTGACAGTGATAGAGCGTTTCGCCAATTCCAGAGCGAGGGCCTTACACGCACCTATTAACCCGGCTTTCGAGGCGCTGTAATTGACCTGGCCGCGATTCCCCATCACCCCCGACACTGAAGAAAGTGCCACGATACGTCCCGGTTTACGTCTTCGAACCAGGGGCATAGTGAGGGGATTGATGACATTATAAAAGCCATCCAGGTTGGTATGTAAAACAATGTCCCAATCTTCGCCACTCATGGCAGGAAAGGCATTGTCTCGGGTGATACCGGCGTTGCACACCACCCCGTAATACATGTCGTGCAGCTCTATATCGGCTAACAACGTTTGCCTGGCGGTATCACGATCGCCGATATCAAATTGGAGAATGCGAACCTTGCGGCCCATGGTCTGGATTTCATCCATGACGGCCCTGGCCTCGTCTAATCCGGTGCGGCAATGCAGTACGATATCGTAGCCTTCTCGCGCCAGACGCAGCGCAATGGCTTTGCCGATACCTCGACTCGAACCACTAATAAAAACAGTTTTATCCACTAATTTGTACTCGTTTGGTCGCTTAATTTTTGGCGACTTAAAAAGTCGTCCAGGTTTTGAGGTTGAAAGACGCTCAGGCTGGCTTTGGCTTGGATATCATTGACTTCTATATTTTTGGTTTCGATGTCATTGACTTCTATGTCAGTGGTTTTGTCAGTGGCCATGTTATTACTTATACCGTCGGCAGTGATTTCACAACGGAAAACGCCGAGGCCATTATCACCCCGTAACTCTTCATAGACCGATATTTTGACCCTCGCCCCGACCGGAAAGTAGGCTCGGTTGCAGGTGTATTTTCGGGTGCCTAGCAAAAACCCGACCGAGACTTCCTGCCCAGCATTTTTAGCCATAAGACCCGAGTAGGCGGCAATAGCCTGAGCCATATATTCGATGCCCACCCAGGCTGGAACACCGCGATCTTCTACCAACAGGCTGTCCTCAACAATAGTCACCCGAGCGCTGAGTGACTCAGCGTTATAGTCAAGCACCTCATCAAGCAGGGACATAAGGCCTGAATGAGGGACTAATTCGTTGATGTCGAAGGCTGACTTCATTCGCTGGTTTCCATAATCAGGGAAATATTGTTGCCGCCAAAAGCAAAGGAATTGCTCATGGCACGTCGCAAGTTGTTTACCCGAGTGTCCGGCTTAACCAGGTTAATGTCGGCCAATGAAGGATCTTGTTGGCCATCCCATAAGTGCTGGGGCACAGTGCTGCCGGTCTGGGAAGGTCGTTCAGACAGGCTCAGCCAGCAAATACCTGCTTCTATGGCACCCGCTGCGCCGAGGGTATGTCCGGTATAAGGCTTTGTTGAGCTACATGGCACCTGAGTTCCCAGTATTCGTTCTACCGCTAAGCTCTCCATTTTATCGTTTTGAGCTGTCGCTGTACCGTGAAGATTGATGTAGTCGATGGCGTCGGACTGCAATCCGGCATCGTTCAGTGCCAGGGTCATCGCCGTGGCCGCGCCTTTTCCTTCGGGGTCGGGTGCTGAAATATGATGAGCATCAGAGCATTCTCCGACACCACTCAAGCGTATCTTTCCCGGCTTTCGGGTGAGCAGGAATAAGGCAGCACCTTCGCCGATGTTAATGCCATCTCGTGACAGGCTAAAAGGCTGGCAGGGTTTGTCGCTGACCGATTCAAGCGCTGAAAAACCGTTCACCGTTAACTTGCACAAAGAATCGACGCCGCCGGCAATGACCAGGTCACACATATCCATGCGCAACAGGCGTCGGGCGCTCGCTAAAGCCTTGGCGCTGGACGAGCAGGCTGTAGAGATCACATAGGCGGGGCCTTTGATGTCTAACCACCGTGCCAGACTATGAGCAGGGCTGGCCATTTCCTGACGAGCATAGCGAAAGTCGGCGGGGAGCTTACCCTCGGCATGCCAATGGGCGACGGCCTTCTCACCTTCAGCAATACCGCTGGTGCTGGTGCCCAATACTATGCCAATACGCAGGGGATTGAGATTTGAGGAGGCTTGGTCATAGGCCTCGCGGATTTGCAGCATCGCCGCCATCAAGAGCTGATTGGTGCGAGTTTGTTCGTCTTCTGGAAACTCCTTGAGTACGGGCAGGGGAGTATTCACCACGCCAAGAGCCAGGGTTTGTCCAGGGCTGAAAGCATCTGTTTTCGTCAGGCAGCCAGTGTGACCAGTCGTTAAGTGCTCGAAAATCACCTGGTGTTGGTCACCTAACGCACAGACGATGCCTAAGTGATTTAGATAAACAGGCAGCGATTTCACGGCAATATAGTCCGTTCCAGGGTTTTGATAATCAGACGGGAGTGCAGGATGGTGTTAGTGATCTCGATGATTTCTCCGGTGCCGGTTACTTTATCGGGCGGTGTGATATGGATGTTGAGTATTTTTCGCTTACCCAAATATAAATCTCGGGTGTCCTTGCTGGTAATTAAACGCCAGGGACTCGGTTTTAACCGTTGATTGATAACATCCAAAGGCCAATAACTTAACTGCAATTGCGCAAGAATTTGCCGTCCCGGCAGTGCTGTCGGTAACTGAGGCGAGTAGTCCTCGAAAAATTGCTCGCCATCATACCCTAGTGTCATCAGGGTCTGCCCTGAAGGTGTTAAACCCACCACGTCGAGTCCCCGTTCGCTGATCGACCATGCCACTAATAGCGATAGGGGTGCGCCAGGTATGGCTTCCCCTGAACCGTGGTTTTTGGCGCTACTAGCATCGACGCCATTAGCGTCAATATAAAGGATCACAGACTGAGTAAGCTGCCAGTGTTGGCCGAGGCTTTGGGGCGGCAGCAGAGGTATTTGTGGTGCAAGACTTATCTTTTGCGCCGTACTACAGCCCCATAGGACCGATAAACTCAGTATTGTCAGATAGTGAGCGGCAAGGCGATAATTAACCCGGCGGTGGTAAAAAGTCATATTGACTCGCCTAGTCAGCGGGTCTGCATAGCTCTGCCAGAGTATTTAAACGGCGTTCGCTATCTTTGACATAAGGGTTATTTTGATCCCATGCATAACCGGCCAGGATCGAGCAAATCATCTCCCGGACTTTTTTATTGGCATTTCCGGGCGCGAAGATAACGTCCTGAAAGCGCCCGTCATACCAGGCCTGAACAAAAACTCTGAAGGTGTCCACCCCGATCTGTAAGGGTGCTGCGTAATCTGCTGCCCAATCGACTTTTTCACCCTGCAATTGACGATCCAGGGCTGCGGCCGCGAGGCTGGCCGACTTCATGGCAATGGTCACACCGGAAGAAAATACCGGGTCTAAAAATTCACCGGCATTGCCGAGCAGTGCGTAGCCAGGCCCCCATAGATTGGAGACGGTGCTAGCGTAGCCACTCATTTGTTTTGCCGGAGTGTCGAATTTAGCTCGGCCTAGCAGGGGTGAGAAGGTGGGTTCATCGGCAACAATAGCTTGCAGTTGTTGATTGATATCCTCGTCGCCGCCGCTGAAGAAAGCATCCTGGGCAACGACGCCGATAGAGCTTCGGCCGTTGGCAAAGGGAATCAACCAAAACCAGACGTCGGTATTGGCATGTTGAATGGTAATCCGTATTTTATCGCGGTCGAATTGTTCAGCGTCGATATTGTCTTCGATGTGAGTAAATAAAGAGGTTCGGGATGGAAAGTCACTGGGACGATCCAGCTTTAGTAAACGTGGCAGCACCCGTCCAAAACCACTGGCGTCAAGAATGAAGCCTGTATGGAGCTGGTAGGCCTGCTTCGTGTCATCAAGAATACTGAGTACGGGTGCCGGGCCATTGAGATCGATATCGACTAATTCGTGACCCCATGAAATAGTCACCCCTTGCCGCTCGACTTCTTCTGCGAGCACCTGGTCAAAAGGTGCGCGTAGTACCTGATAAGTGGTTCCAGGCCCCACTGAAAACTTTTCACGAAAGTCAAAATCAGAATATTCGTTGCGGCGCACAAATGCGGCACCGTGTTTAAATTGAAAGTGGCAGGTATCTGCGGCGGCGTGTACGGCATCTAG
>JAHRWI010000262.1 GCA_019090225.1 Porticoccaceae bacterium | reverse complement strand
GGTAACCAACTTACTTGCGATATTGAAGCAGCTAATATAATCTATCATGGCTTCAATATCGTAAGTAACATTAGTAGGAGGAGATTATGTCAAACTTATCAGGAGAATGTCTTTGTGGTTATATCAGCTACAGCTGTACCGAGGAACCTGTTATGGCAGGACACTGCCAATGCTCTGATTGTCAAAAAATCAGTGGGGCTGGGCATATTGCGAATATTGCTGTGCCTCGTGGCAGTTTAACTATAAGCGGTGAACTTGCTTTCCACGAGAAACAAGCTGCAAGTGGAAATACGGTAAAAAGAGGTTTTTGTCCTCAATGTGGTTCACACATCTATGCGGAGAACAGCGGTATTCCGCAGCTAGAGTTTATTCGTGCTGGAAGCCTTCACAATCTTGAAAAATTCAAACCAACTATGGTCGTGTATGCCAGTAGCGGAGCTTCTTGGGACCATATGGATCCAGAATTACCTAAGTTTGATACCATGCCTGAGATGTAAAGCCTAACAAACGCGTCAAATGCGACGCTCGTACCTCGCGCGCTTTAAGTGGGCGTTAATCCCTAAGCCATTTCAATCGCGTATCTTCGTAAAAATCCCCGCTGGGTTCGAAGTTCTCAGGTTGGTCCAGGCTGCCCAGCGTGACATCGATATATTTTTTATTGTCGCTAACGATACAGCTGATGGGCGTGCCACAGTCTTTGCAGAAGTAGCGATCACCTTCGCTGGATGACTTTAGATGACGGGGCTGTGCGGCGGTGTAGCGAAAGCCGGTTTTTGGCACCACTAGCCAGGACACGAAAGGCGCGCCACTGGTGTGGCGACACATGGTGCAATGACAGTTGACTACTTTTCTGACGGCGCTGTTTATTTCGTAGCGGATCTTGCCGCAAAAGCATCCGCCTTGCACGGTAGGCGATGTTTCTGACATAAGGGTCTCAATATCCTTTTAAAAAGTCTTTTCGCCCGCTCTTATTGGCCGCTCTTATTCGCCGGTTAAGCAAACCTGTCTTATTAAAGCCATGTTAGCCAAACATGTCAGGCTGTTCGGCAACAATGACATCGTGCATTGGCTGAAAGCTAAACCAGCCTGCTTGCTCAGTACCCACCGAGTTATAGGTGATTTCAGCGATCTCTGGTCGGATCAATTTCGGCGTGCCCGCAGCTTCTGCCATAAGCTGAGCCTGGCAGGTCCGTTCCATAGTGATAAACCACCACACTGCACTGTCGACACAGCTACCAACCGTTAACAGACCATGGTTTTGCAAGATGCAGGCTTTGTTCTGACCCAAAGCAGCACCTATGCGTCGCCCTTCATCGGCATCAAGTACCACGCCGGTAAAATCGTCAAACAGTGAGTGGTCTTCATAGAAAGCACAGGAGTCCTGGGTCAGGGGGTCTAGCTCACGACCCAGTGATGACCAGCTTTTTCCGTAAACCGAATGGGCGTGGGCAGCGGCGATGACATCGGGTCGCGCCGCGTGAATATTGCCGTGAATAGTAAAAGCTGCACCGTTGAGCATACCTTCACCTTCGACCACATCACCTTTGTGATTGACCAGCAGCAACTGGGACATCTTGATTTGTTTGAATGACACGCCAAAAGGGTTTACCCAGAAATGGTCGGGATATTCTGGGTCGCGGACAGTGATGTGGCCAGCGGCACCTTCATCAAAACCGAGCTTGCCAAATAAACGAAAGCCAGCAGTGAGACGTTTTTTTCTGTATTGGCGTTCTTCTTCAACAGTCTCAAAGGTTGCAGGCTGCAGGTCTCCACCGGTTTGAGACATAATGACATCGTAGGCAGGTTTGTTCATGGGCTTCTCCCAGCAGATTAGAGCTTAAAGCGTAGCACAAAGATTGACCGACATTTACAGGCTTTAGTCCACTGCTTGATTTGGCTCAGGAGCGCTTGCTGAACTCCATAGCGGTATCCTCGACAGTTTTGAATTTCAGATTAAGGATATCGAGTAAATAATTTTGCGGGGCAATCCAGGGGTTCTTGTCGCCCTGACGGGGTAATTTGTCGGCGGCTCTTTGCACGTAGCCTGACGATAGATTGAACCAGGCAGTTTCTTTCATTGCACGGTCCGCTAGACGTGGCGTGCATTGGGCAGCACCAGTTTTATCCATGTGCTTGAGCAAGCGGCACACGTAGGCGCAGGTGAGGTCTGCACGCAGGGTCCACGAGGCGTTGGTGTAGCCGAAAGAGGTTGCGAGGTTGGGTACGTCGCTATACATCATGCCCTTGTACATAAATGTTTCCGCAGGCTTGACGGTTTCACCGTCGACATTGATGGATATACCGTTAAATACTTCGAGTTCTAAACCGGTAGCGCTAACAACCATGTCGGCTTCTAACTCCTGACCAGATTTAAGTTTGATGCTATTTTGCGTAAACCTGTCGATATGGTCGGTGACTACGGAGGCGCTGTTATTATTGAGGGCTTCAAAAAAATCATCGTCAGGCACCAGGCACAGGCGTTGATCCCATGGGCCGTAGGCGGGTGTGAAATGGGTTTCGATGTCGTAGTCCGAGGGCAGACGTTTCCTCACCTGCTTGATCAGATACCGGGCCATGCTCTCGGGTTTCTTTTTAGAACGGTTAAAAACAAAAATGGTAAGCAGTACATTGCGCCAGCGAATGACATCGTAGGCGAGTTTTGCGGGTAGAAGTTTTTGCAGACGGTTAGCGAATTTGTCTTCAGCCGGGCGTGACAGCATGTAAGTGGGCGAGCGTTGCAGCATGGTTACGTGAGCGGCGTCTTTTGCCAATTCTGGCACCAAAGTCACAGCAGTGGCACCGCTGCCAATAACGACGACTTTTTTATTTTTGTAGTCAATGTCTGCAGACCATTTTTGCGGGTGAATTATCGGTCCCTTAAATTCGTCAATACCGGGAAAGTCCGGTGTATAGCCAGCGGCATATTTGTAATAACCGCCACACAGGAAGAGGAAATTACAGGTATATGTGGCAGCTTCCTGGGCCTCACCCACCTCGGTCTGGACAGTCCAGAGAGCATTTTCTGAGCACCAGGCAGCACTTTTAACCTGATGGTTGAATTGAATGTTCTCCCGGATATGGTTTTCGTCGGCGGTTTCTTCCAGATACTTCAAAATTGACGGGCCATCGGCAATAGCTTTTTGCTCCTTCCAGGGTTTGAAGCAGTAACCAAGTGTGTACATATCGGAGTCTGAGCGTATGCCGGGATAGCGGAACAAATCCCAGGTGCCACCGAGCGCGCTACGACCTTCGAGAATGGCGTAGCTTTTATTAGGGCAAGCCTTTTGTATGTGGTAGGCCGCGCCAATGCCGGAAATTCCAGCGCCTATAATGAGTACATCAGTATGTTTAGTTTGCATATTTGATTCGCTGTAGAAATGGCTGCCGCAGTGGCTGTCTGAGCAAAAAGTTCAATATTGCTTCGTTCTAGAGATTGTGAAAAGGGCGCTTATTTTTTATCGATAGGGGATATATAATCATTAGCTCTAAAGAGATCTTAATCCTGGTAGTTACCGGCTGCTAATTGACGCGTCATAGCGCTTGCTGGAATTTATTTTTCAGATTCTACTTTTAAGATTCTTTTTAATAATCCCATGTCTGAGGTTCCATGGATATACACGATAAGACAATTGTCGAAAAGGTTAACATCATACGCAAACGTCTGCGCGATGAGCATGGTGACGCGCCATCCTTACGTGACCCAAAATTATTTGAAGTGATGCTCGATTACTGGGTGTCTTCTAAAGACGCGATTACCAAGTCACAAATACGGCAGTTAATGGAGATGCTTGGTGAGCCCTGGGAAAGTCGGCATCTGAAATTGGTCGATAAGCACTCGATCTAATTTTTTACCGGCCCCCGATTGGCTGGTGTCGCGGGAAGCTCTGGTATCGGCCGGGTAGTCGGAAAGATTCAAGCATCGTCATAATTAAAAAGTAACTTGAAGCTAGCCTTCAGGCAGCAGAGCATTCAACTCCTCGTTGACTTCCAGGTATTCGGTAACAAACTCCATCACCTGATCTCGGGCGCTGATGGATTTATTCATGCTGCCAACAATCTGGCCCACAGGGTTAAAAAAGTAATCCTGGGATTTTTCCGGGTGTCGATTCATTCGCACGATGGATTCCCCAGCCATCATCATTTGCATAGGCGAACCCAGCGAGTCGGGATTGCCGGGGGCATCCCAGGCATCAGTCCACTTGTTGCGTAGCATGCGCACGTGCTTGCCGGTGAAAGATTTAGAACGAACCGTATCGCTTGAGGTGGCTTCAAACATAGATTCTTTAGAGGCTTCTGAGGTCTCGGCATCCGTGGTGGTCAGCCAGATGGAGCCACACCAGATGCCCTGCGCCCCAAGCGCCAGGGCGGCATGCATTTGTCGGCCACTGCCGATGCCACCGGCTGCAATGACGGGAATATCCCCAGCAACTTCGACTACCTGAGGCCATAGCACCATGCTGCCAATGGTGCCTGTATGACCTCCGCCTTCTCCGCCCTGGGCGATAATAAAGTCCAGGCCTGCATCAACGTGATATTGGGCATGCTTTGCTGAGCCACATAAGGCCCCAATCAGTACACCAGCGTCCTGAACCTGTTTGATCACATTCTCGGGAGGCGTGCCCAGCGCATTGGCAATCAAGCGACAATTTTTATGGCTGAGGGCAACATCGACCAGGGGGGCCGATATCGCGTCAGTCATGGATAAGCGGTCTTCGAGTTTTTTGCCTGGGGGCAGGGGAGGAATGCCGCCTTCGTCGAGCAAATTTCTCGCGAATTCCTTGTAGCCATCGGGTATAGCGGACTTGACCAGTTCTCTCTGCTTATCGATATTGCCTTCACCCCGGCCTTCAAAGCGTTTGGGGATAATGACATCGACCCCGTAAGGTCGATCACCCACCTTATCGTCGATCCAATCCAGTTCGATCTGCAATTTTTCAGGGGAAAATCCGGTTGCACCTAAGACACCAATACCACCGGCGTTGGTCACTGCAGCGACAACATCACGACAGTGGGTAAAGGCGAAAATGGGAAAGTCCAGACCAAGTTGTTTGGCGAGTTTAGTTAGCATGACCGATGGGCTCCTCGATGTTATTGTTTGCTTAGGCCGTCAGGCCCAATAGTTTTATTTAGTGTATACCGATTCTAACAGCGAGGAAGCCAACAGTGGAACGCGATCTTTTTACCGAAGAACAAAACATGTTTCGAGAAGCCTACCGGAAATTTCTGATCAAAGAAGTGGAGCCTCACCGTGAAGGCTGGCGAAAGGCAGGTATCGTGCCGCGCGAGATGTTTAAGAAGATGGGTGAGCAAGGCTACCTGCTGACCTGGGTCGATGAACAGCACGGTGGTCTCGGTATTGAGGATTTTCGCTATCAACAAATCATGATGGAAGAAGATGCCACCTATGGGGAAGCCGGTTTTTTTCACACCCTGCATAGTCGACTGGTTGGGCCTTATTTAAAACGCAGTGAGGATCAAGAACAGCAAGCACGCTTTATTCCGGGAGCAGTGTCTGGCGAATGTATTCTCGCGGTTGCGATGACCGAGCCGGATGCGGGCAGCGATCTTGCCGGTATGAAAACCAGCGCTAAAAATCAGGGTGATCACTGGCTGTTAAATGGCTCAAAAATCTATATCTCTAATGGTATCAATGCCGACCTCGTTGTCGTCGCTGCTAAGACCAATCCTGAAAAACCCCGTGAAATAGGGCTATTCCTTATCGAGCGTGGTATGGAAGGTTTCGAGCGAGGTCGCAACCTGCCGAAAATGGGCCTTAAAGCTCAGGACACGGCCGAATTGTTTTTTAATGATGTGAAAGTGCCTAAAAGTAATGTGTTGGGCGACCCCTCTAAAGGTTTTCACTATTTGATGCACGGTCTTGCTGAAGAGCGTTTGATCGGCGCGGTGGGTTATCTTGCCTGCGCACAGCGGGCTTTTGATCTCACTAAAGAATTCGTCTCAGAGCGCAAAGCTTTTGGGCAGCGTATCGCTGATTTTCAAAATACCCGCTTTAAATTAGCTGATTTACGCACCGAGCTGGATATCTGCCAGGTGTTTATCGATAAGTGCGTAGAGATGCACAACAAAGGTCAGCTCAGTACCGATATGGCGGCCAAAGCAAAGTTATACGCCAGCGAGTTGGAAGGGCGCATGACAGACGAGGGAGTACAACTCCATGGCGGCGCAGGATATATGGAGGAATACGAAATTTGTCGGCTCTACACCAACGCCCGTATTTCACGAATCTATGCCGGTAGTTCGGAAATTATGAGGGAGATTATTGCCCGCTCTGTCCTTGATTGAGAGCCATTAAATTTACACAGGTAGGTCAAAAACAAAACCTTTAACCACGAAATTTTAAGGCTGCATCTATGACGACACCCACCGCCACTCCGGCCAGTCTATCCGGAATTACTGTGTTAGATCTCGGGCAAATATACAACGGCCCCTACGCGACTTTTCTTATGGCCATGGCTGGGGCACGGGTTATCAAGGTTGAATCGTTAAAAGGCGAAGCTTTAAGAGGCACAAGCGAAGTTAGTTCAGCTGCCTATCCTTTTATGATGTTAAATCAAAATAAGGAATCTATTTCTCTGGATTTAAAATCAGCTCGCGGTAAAGAGCTTTTTAAAGCTCTAGTCAAAAAAGCTGATGTGGTGCTCGAAAACTTCGCTCCAGACACCATGGAAAACTTGGGACTGTCGGCAGAAACTTTGTTAGAGATCAATCCCAAACTCATTTATGCCGCCGGTTCGGGTTATGGCCGCAGTGGCATACATCGGGATTACCTGGCCATGGATTTAACCGTGCAGGCCATGTCGGGGATCATGAGTGTGACTGGCTTTGCTGACTCTCCGCCCCTGCGGGCAGGGGTGGCATTGTGTGATTTCTTTGGCGGCGTTCATCTCTATGGAGCCATAGTAACTAAATTGTTCGAGCGCCAAACTAGCGGTAAGGGCGCGGTTATCGACATGGCGATGCAAGATACTGTTTTGCCGACTATGGCCTCAGTATTTGGCGCTTATTACTTCCATGGCAGACAAGTACAGCCGCGCACTGACAATCGCCACGCGGCGCTAACACTTGCACCCTATAACGTTTATGAAACGAATGATGGCCACGTTTCTATAATCTGTGTCCGGGACGGTCATTGGCGTAGCTTGCTCAAAGCCATTGGCCGGGATGATCTCCTCGATAATGAGGCGTTAAAAACCCGGGACGGACGAGCTGAGCGTATGGAGGAGGTGGACGCGATTGTTTCAGCCTGGACCCGGCGACATAGCAAATCAGAGGTGCTCGATAAATTACAGGCCGGCGGTGTACCCAGTGCCATAGTGCGTGATGTCGAGGAAGTTTTGGCGGATCAACATATGCATGACAGAGGCATGTTGCGTGATATTGATCATCCTGTACTGGGGGACGTAACCCTGATGAACTCTCCACTTAACATCGCTATGGGTGAAACAGTGGAAGCCCGTTTACCACCGGCGCTAGGGGAGCAGAACAATCTGGTTTACGGCGAGTTATTAGGTCTTTCAGAAGAGGCTATCCTCGAACTGACAGATGCTGGGGTTATCGGGGCCGAGGATAAAAAAGGCCGACCTTAAGAAGCTAAAGTTAAAGCACCCCAAAAATGTCAGCAAATAACTCTTTAGATTCTTGTACTTTAGCTCCTTATATAAGCTGTTACATAATAGCTTATATAAAAAAGCCCGGACAAAGTCCGGGCTTTTGAGCAGGTAATGTACTGCTTTTTAATTAAGCGGCTTTTTCTGCCGCTTTTTCAGCACTACCTTTGCGCAACAGTTTGCCAGGTACAGCACCTGTGCACTCGCCGTTTTCAAAAGTAACGACGCCGTTCACCATAATGGCACGGTAGCCGATAGCTTTCTGAATTCGACGCCACTCGCCACCGGGCAGGTCATAGGCGATATCGCCAACCCAACCGCCACTGCTGTCAAGTTTGTCAAGATCATAGACCACGATATCAGCCCAGGCACCTTGCTTAAGTGTGCCGCGATCTTTAAAGCCAGCAGCTTTAGCCGGCAAAGCAGATAAGCGGAAGTGAGCTTCCTCAAGCGTAACTTTGGCTTCGTCACGAACTAACCATCTCAGGAAGTCAGTAGTGTATGCGCCACCTGTGAAGAATTTGGTGTGCGCGCCGCCATCGGAAATACCGGGAATGGTGTAGTCGGAATCATTCATCAATTCTGCCATAAAGTCAGCATTAGAGCCGCGATCCGGACCAGTGAACTCGGCATTTAGGTCACACAGAGCAGAGAGGTCGAGCATGACTTCGATAGGATGCTTGTTCTCTTCAACACCGATCTGTCCCAGGGTTTTACCCTGGTAATGTTCGAGCTCAGGCTGTTTGTTGACACCAGTGACAACCAGTTTTGGAACTGCACCACCGACACCGGCTTGAATGACTTGCAGACGTTTGTCGGCTTCTTCTGTTTCGGCAATAACATTTGCGCGAAGGGAGACATCTTTCATTTTGACCATTTTTTCTTCTTTGGTGCCGGTGGTCAAGTTACGCCATGCTGGGCTGGCGTCGTAAAGGTTCCAATGCTCGAGAGTGAAGGCAAAACCGGTACGTCCGGTGCCGCACTGGCCATAAATAGGCAGACCTTTCTCACGAACTTTATCGAGCCATGCCATGCTGCGTTGGTGAGGTTGGGGATTGTTACGTGTTGGTACGATGGCATTGTGCAAGATAGGTCGACGTGCGACATCAGCCAGCTTTTCAAGGAAGTCCAGGTCAGAGCGCATGTTGCCCGTGGACTGAGTAAACTGAATAAAACCTTCATTACGCTCACGTAGAACTTCAGCTAGGCAAAAAATATCTTCGTCACACATGGTATCGGTAACCATGGGCGTGCCGTCAAAGTCAGCTTGTGTGGAGTTTTCCCCCAGACGCTGAATTGAAAAGCCACACAATCCTGCATCCATACCTTCATGGAGCAGACGTTGCATTTCTTTCTGTTCGGCTTTAGTGGCAACACGGGTTTTAGCGGCTTCGAGACCCATAACG